>JBBQMM010000195.1:0-8101 GCA_038328935.1 Burkholderiales bacterium | reverse complement strand
CGATGATCTTCTTGCCTTTCAGGGTGGCCGGGGTGTGGTCCTTGAAAGCACCGGTCTTGGCCAGAAAGCGCGAAGGCACGGTGTAGTACGGGTCGCTGAAGTCGGCGGCCTTCTTGCGTTCTTCGGTGATCGTCATCGAGGCCACGATCATGTCGAACTTCTTGGCGTTCAGCGCCGGCATCATGCCGTCCCATTCCTGCTGCACCAGCGTGCACTCGGCCTTCATCTGCGCACACAGGGCCAGCGCGATGTCGATGTCGAAACCAGCCAGCTTGCCATCGGCGCCCATCTTGGAGAACGGCGGGTAGTTGCCTTCGACGCCGACGCGGATCTTGCTGGCGGCAGCCGCCTGGGCCGTGGCCGCCAGGGGTGCCAGCAGCAGGGCGGTGGCCAGCGCGGCAATCACTGCGGCAGCGAGGGTGAAACGACGGGTGAAACGACGGGTGAAACGAAAGACAGTGGGCAGGTTGTTCATCAGGGCCATCCGGTTCGGTCAGGGCAAGTCTGCGGTTCGATCCGGGTTGTACCAGCCCGGCCCGGCAGCGCGTGAGAGGGCAGGCCCGCCGATGTCGGAGATTGGCAAGGGAATGTCGCTTTGCGGGCCGAAGGTGTTTCTGCTCAGGGCGGCGACGGTTCCGTCGCTGCCCCATCCGACCACTCGAGCACCACCGCGCCGTCGTCGATGGTGACGTGGTGGCGCCACTGCAGGCCGGCGTCACGCAGGGCAGCGTGCAGGGTCTGCGCCGCAGGCCCGTGTGCACCGATGGCCCGCTGCGCTGCTTCGGGCAGGAACGACACGTAGACCGGCTGGCGAGGCAGCAGCGCCGCGAGGTGGCTGCGCCAGTCCGGGCCCACGCGCGCGGCAGTGTCCTGGGCGTCGCCACGGTAGAAGTGGCGCGTCAGGCCTTGCCAGAAAGGCGAGGCGCCCGTGGCGTCGCGCTCGCCTTGCAGTTCAACCAACACACCGCCGCCCCAGCGCATGGGGTCTGCGGCCACCAGCGCCAACGCTGCCCGCGCGATGCGGGTCCAGGCCGGGCGCAGGTCTCCATCACCAGCCCCGAGGTCGTGGAAGTCAAGCAGTTCAGCCATGCCGGTGAGGTCGTTGCCCAGCAGCAGGGTGCGCTGGGCACGGAACAGGTTCAAGGCGGGTGCCGCGTGCACCACCTGGCCGACGTGGTACCAGTAACGCGGCATGGCCTGGCCGATGCGAGGCCGCAGCAGGGCGCTGGCGCAAGGCTGGCCTTGGGCACCGTGCGCCACCAGCCGGGTGAGCTGCGCATCGATGGTCTCGGCGCGCACTTCGAAGCGGTGGCTGTTCATGCTTTCTCCTGCGCCACACGCAGCGGCGCCACAGACTGAGGCGCCACAGACTGAGGCGCCACAGACAGCGGCGACAGACGCAGCGGCGCGGCACGCAGCAAGTCGCCGCTGGTGCAGCGCAGACGCGCTGCTGCGGCAGCGTCCAGCCGCAGCGCGATGGCGCCGCCTTCACCGACTTCCTTGCCGTCACTGCCGTCAATGCCGTCACAGCGCTCAGCCAGCGCCAGCACGGCGCGGAAATCAGCGCGCCGGGTGTTGGCCACCAGGTGCATCGTGGGGGTCACTGCCGTGCCAAGACCCCACATGCACCGCCGCGAGCCGGCCACGGTGGCGAGCATGGCCACACGCGCATCCACCGTGGGCCCGCCGTCGAAGATGTCGACATAGGTCTCGGTATCGAAACCCTCGTCGATGAGAATCGAAAAGGGCAGTTCGGCCACCGGGTGCAGTTGCCCGATCGCCCACTGCGCTTCTTCGGGCAACAGCGACACGTAGATCGGCGCCTGCGGCATCAGCTCGGCGATGAAGGCCTTGTTGCGACCCGCAGCCAGGCGTTCCGCAGCGGGGTAGTCCATCTCGAAGAAGCGCCGGCCCACGGCGTCCCAGAACGGGCAGCGGCCGCTGTCGTCGGCCAGCCCCGGGCTCTCTGCAGCGATGCGGTCCGAGAAGCGCTGCGCGAATTCGGCAATGAACAGCAGCCGCGCGCGCGACATCAGCTGGGGCGCGAGCGTGTGCTCGTAGCCCGGCTCGATGTAGAACGCGCTCAGCAGGGTGTGGCCCGACAGGTCGTGGCACAGGTGCAGCGTGTGGATGCGCTGGCTGGCTTCCAGGGCCGTGCTGGCGTGCACCAGCATCTCGTTGCGATAGCTGAAGAAGCGGTCCGCAAAGCCGGCGCTGGCGGTGATGGCGCTGGTGCCCACCAGGCGGTCGGCCTCCAGGTCTTCGAGCACGAAGACATAGACCTCTTCGCCGCTGGCGTCGTCGCCGGAAGCGAAGGCCTGCGCGGACTGCTCGAGCCGCTCGGCCAGTGCGCTGCGGTTGGCCGGCAGCGTGGTGATGCCCACCGCGCTGGCGTGGGCCATCCGTTCATAGGCGTCCAGGTCTTTCGGCGTGGCGGCACGCAACACAAATCGTTCAAGGTTCACGGGCTGTCTCCTGCGCTGGCAGTGCTGCGCTGGCGGTATTGCGCTCACTGCGCCATTGCAGTGCGCGCTGGCTGCGCTCATCACGGGGTGTGCGGCCGAAACGGGCGCGGTAGGCGTTGCTGAAATGCGAGCCGCTGGTGAAGCCGCAGGCCAGCGCCACTTGCAGGATGGACTGCGAGGTCTGCTGCAACAGGCGCTGCGCACGGCTCAGGCGCAGCTCGGCGTAATAGCGGCTGGGCAGTTCGTCCAGGTGCTGTTTGAACAGGCGTTCGAGCTGGCGGCGCGACACGCCCACCAGCCGCGCGATGTCGTCGGTGGGCAGCGGCTCGCCCAAGTTGGCTTCCATCAGCGCCACCGCCTCGGCCAGCTTGGCGTTGCTGGCGCCGATGCGTGCGGCCACGGGCGCGCGCTGGCGCTCGTCCATGGCGCGCAGCCGCTCCAGGCCGCATTGCACCAACAGCGTCTGCACCAGCTGCGGCCCATGTTGGCGGCCCAGCCAGGCCAGCATCAGGTCCTGGCTGGCGTGGCCTGAGGCGCAGCTCAGGCGCTGGCGGTCGATTTCGTACAGGTTCGACGAGAACACCACGTCGGGGTGGTTTTGTGCGAGCTGCGGCACCAGGGTGTAGTTCAGCGTCGCGCGGTGGCCCGCCAGCAGCCCGGCCTGCGCCAGCACGGCTGCACCTGTGCCCACGCCTCCCATCCACACGCCAGCAGCAGCGCGTTCGCGCAGCCAGGGGTGCAGCAGCGTGGCGTGGCCGTCGCGCTGTGTATCAGGCAGCGGCAGATCGCTGACCACAAACACGGCTTGCAGCAACGGCGCCAGGGGCACCGCGCCGGCCACCGCCACGCGTGTGCCGCAGGCTGCAGCCACCGGCAACGCATCCAGTGACAGCAGCAGCGTGTCGTAGGCCTTGTGGCCCAGGCTGCCGTTGGCCTGGGCCAGCGTCTCGGTGGCACCGGCCAGCGCCAGCAGCGAAAAGCCCGGCAACAGCACGAAGGCGTGGCGCTGCGGCGCCGTCAACAGCGGCGTCAACAGCGGCGACAAGGGCGGTGACAACGCTGATGTCAGCGGCACCAGGCGTTCACCCCGATAGCCCGCATCGGCTCGGCGCCACGGCAGCTGCGCCCGCCCGTGCAGTCCGCCAAAGCCGGCGGGTGGCTGTCTGCGAGCGCGGGCTTGGACATGGCCCCTGTCATGCAAGCCTCCATGCGGCGCCATCAGCGCCAGGGTGTGAACAGCGGCCGTGCCACGCGCACCGGCCGCACTTCGAGCTGAACCTGGGCGATGCTGTAGCGGTCGCCCACGTTCCAGGCCGCGGTATCGGGGCCACGCGACAGTATCCACTCGAAGCCCAGATCGGCTTTGCGCTCGCCAGCGCCGGCCAGCGCATGGAAGGCCAGCCCAGTCACTTCGGTGCGTCGGCTGTCGACCAGCTGCTGCATCGCGCTGACGATCGTGAAGTCCGACAGCATGTCGGCGAAGAAGACGGGGCCGCTCCAGTACGGGCGGAAGTTGGCCGGTGGCGGCGCGACGGCACGGCCCGCGGCTTTGGCAGGCGCTGGCGTCACGGCCAGGCTGGCCAGGTTCAAGCGGTCGCCGGCTTCCAGATAGCTGAGCACGGCGCCGCGGATGTTGAATTCGCTCAACGAGCGGTCGTGCTGCGCCGAGCGCAGGTCCACCAGCAAGGCGCCGCGCGAGCCGATGACCTCGACGTCCTCACCGCGCACCACGATGCCGCTGTCTTCGTCCACGCCCAGGCCCAGCACCAGCCCTTCGCGCTGCAGCGTGGGCAGCAGCCGCCCGATGCGGCCACGCTTGAGGAAATGCTGGTCGACCAGCACATCGGCGCCGATGAAACCCAGGCCGGCGGCCACCGTCTCGCCGGCCTGCGTGCCCTTCATCACCTCCAGCGGGTTGCCGCCGGTGAACATGCGCCGGCTCATCACCGCGGCGCCCGCGCTGCTGCCGGCCACCACGCCGCCACGCCGCACCATCTCGCGCAGCGCCAGCAGCAGTGGGGTGGGCTCACCGCCCGGCGCCAGCGTCTGCGTGATCAGCGACTGGTCACCGCCCGAAAACAGCGCCCCTTGGGCAGAGCGCACTGCCTGCAGCCACGGCGCATCGCGCTCTGAGGCCGCCAGCCCGGCAGCGTTGAAGCGTGGCCCCATCCGCACGTGCTCGGCTTTGGCGCCGTGGCGCGCCACCTGCCGCAGCAGCGCAGCCGCTGAAGCGTCCGGATCTTCCGAAGACATCGTGAAGACCACAAAACGGGCGCCCGGTCCGCCAGCCAGCCTGACCACTTCGGCCCACATCGGGCTGTCGTCCTTGACCGCACCGCCCATCGCCACCACCACGCCTTGCGCATGGGCCCAGGCCGCGCACCACAGTGTGGCGGTGAGCAAGACAACGAGGCGCCAGGCGCGAAGAGGGTGCATGGATGAGGCGGTGATACGCGGCAGCGGGCGGTGAGGGGCGGCACACCGATATTGGCACTGACCGGGCGGCAAAAGCGACGCCCGACTTCACGCCCAGCGACGCGCATTTGCCGCCACGCGACCGGCTGGTGCCGACCCCATGGTGGCTGACCCGGCACTTGCCTAGAGTGGAGCGCAGGGCGCCATCGATCCAGCAAGGCGCCACTCTTTTTCAGCAACCCCACAGAACGGCCACCTCCATGAGCACCAAGATGACTCTGCCGCGCCGCGGCGCACTTCACACCTTGCGTCCGGTCGCGCTGGCCGTGGCCGCCATGATCGCCACCGGCGCCATGGCGCAGCAGCCCCAGCGCGTGGAAATCACCGGCTCCAGCATCAAGCGCATCGACGCCGAGACCGCGCTGCCGGTGCAGGTGGTGTCGCGCGAAGAGATCGAGAAAAGCGGTGTCACCACCGCGGCCGAGCTGATGAGCAAACTCAGCGCCAACAACAACAGCCTGACCGACGGCGCCAGCATCAGCGACGCCACCAGCGGCCAGCGCGGCTTCAACTCGGCCAACCTGCGGGGCATCGGCACCAGCAGCACGCTGGTGCTGCTGAACGGCCGCCGGCTGGCCAACTACGCCAGCCCGGGTGACAGCTCGGGCGTGGACCTGAACAACATCCCGGCCGGCGCCATCCAGCGTGTCGAGGTGCTCAAGGACGGTGCCAGTGCCATCTACGGCACCGACGCCATCGGCGGCGTCATCAACTTCATCACGCGGCGCGACTACACCGGCGCGGAACTGGCGATTCACTACGGCGACTCGCAGCATGGCGGCGCCGGCAAGCAGACGGTGTCCCTGGCCGGCGGCTTCGGTGACCTGGCGCGCGACCGCTTCAATGTCATGGGCGTGCTCGACTTCCAGAACCTCGACGGCCTGCGCTCCAACCAGCGCGACTGGATAGCCAACAACGACATCCCCAACAACCTGGGCAACCTGCTGTCGAGCTTTCCGGTGCCGGCCAACTTCGACGTCAGCACCGCCCAGCGCAACGCGCTCAACACGGCAGGCAATTACGGCTTCGTCGGCAACCGCGTCAACCTCACGCGCCCGGGCTGCAACCCGCCGGCCAGCGTCTACACGCCCACCGGGCCCGGCGGGCGCAGCGGCTGCACCTACAACTACATGGCCGACACCGAGATTTACCCCGAGTCGCAAAAGGTCGGTTTCCTCGGCCGCGGTGCGGTGCAGATCAGCAACGACTGGTCGGCCTTTGCCGAACTGTTGCAAAGCCAGGCGCAGACCCGTTACGTGCTGTCGCCGGTGCCCTTGCGGCTGCGCAACACGGGCGGTGTCGACGACCGCGTGCCCGCCTCGGTGGTGCCGCAGTTCGTTGCCGCCGGCATCACCGGCCCGATCACCAGCGTGCGGTTGCGGGCCAAGGAAATGGGCAACCGCACCAACGAGGTCACCAGCGAAGCCACCCGCATCGTGTTGGGCCTGCAAGGCAGCTTGGGCAGCTGGGACCTCGACGCGGCGCTCAACCACAGCGTGAACAAAGCCACCGACCGCTACGTCGACGGCTACTTCAGCTACCGCGCAGTTGCCAATGGCATCAAGAGTGGGGCCATCAGCCTGAGCGGCACCTCGGGTGCTGCCGGCAAGGCCATCATCGCCGCTGCCCGCGTGGACGATGAAGCGCGCAAATCCAAGGGCACGATGGACGCGCTGGACGTCAAGGCCACCACCTCCCTGGGCAAACTGGCCGGGGGTGACATCGGCCTGGCGCTGGGTGCGGAACTGCGGCGCGAAGAAGCCAGCTTCACGCCTTCGGCGCTGTTGATCAGCAACGACATTGCCGGTGACCGTTCAGCCAGTGGCGGCCCGCCGCCCGTGGCCACCTCCAATACTCGCAACGTGACGGCGGCTTATGTCGAGGTGCTGGCGCCGTTCAGCAAAACGCTTGAAGGCCAGTTCGCGTTGCGCCACGACCGCTACTCCAGCGTCGGCAACACCACCAATCCCAAGGTGGGCCTGCGCTGGACGCCAAGCAAGGAAATGCTGCTCCGCGGCTCCTTCGGCACCGGCTTTCGCGCTCCCAGCTTCAGCGAGCTGTACCGGCCGCGCATCCTGGGCAGCGCCTCCAGCGTGCTGCCCGACCCGGTGCTGTGCAAGATCGAGAAAGACAACCTGAGCTTCTGCGCCGATCAGTGGCCGGTGACGCGCCTGTCCAACCCCGACCTGAAGCCCGAGCGCAGCCGCCAGTTCAGCCTGGGTGCCGTGTTCGAGCCGGTGCCCGATCTGAGCCTGGGCATCGACTACTGGAACATCGCCAAGCGCGACGTCATCAGCGACATCGGTGAAGACATCATCCTGCGCGACCCGGTGAAGTACGCCGGCCTCATCACCCGCGACAGCGGCAGCGTCATCACCAACATCGACCTCATCAAGCGCAACCAGGGCAAGCAAAAGACCTCGGGTCTGGACCTGAACGTCGACTGGCGCGGCGTGAAGACCGAACTGGGCCGCATCAGTGGCCGCCTGAACGGCACCTACGTGATGGCGTCGAAGAAGCAGACCGGGCCTGGCGACGCCTACTTCAGCAATCTGGCGCAGTTCGTCAACGACGGCGTGGTGCAACGTTGGCGCCACAAGGCATCGGTCGACTTCGACCGCGGTGACTGGGGCTTGTCGCTGACCAACACCTACTACAGCGGCTACAACGACCAGAACACCGCCATCAACCTCGACACCGGCGCGCGCATTCCGGACAACCGCGTCAGCGCCTATTCATTGATGGACCTGACGGGCAGCTACCGCTTCAACAAAAGCCTCACGCTGCGCGGCGGTGTCCTGAACCTGCACGACAAGAACCCGCCGTTCTCGAACCAGGCCTACTACTTCCTGGCCTCGTACGACCCCACCTACACCGACCCGCGCGGGCGCTTCTTCTACGTCAAGGCGCAGTACCAGTTCTGATGCATGGGGGCGCGCACGCCTGGCGTTCGGCCCTCTGATCGTCCTGCCGTCCTGCCGTGCGCCGTCCCGCCGTCCCGCCGGTCCGCCGGTCCGTCCGTCTTTCAGATCTCTCGTTCCGGCGGCGCTTCAGCGCCCCCGTGCGCCCTGCTGGGCGAGTGGCGCTGCATGGTGACGGCCACGTCAGGGGGCCAATTATGGGTGGCGTAGTTAGCCGGCGCGGACTTGATGGCGTAGCGC
>JBBQMM010000194.1:0-8106 GCA_038328935.1 Burkholderiales bacterium | reverse complement strand
TATTGATCGATGCCGCCGTCGCTCATCCAGGGTTCGCGCGGGAACGCGGGAGAGGTTGGCACGGGCTGCACCGGCGTGGTGTGCGCCTGGTCCACCACACCGACGGCCGCAGCGGGCACCAGAATCCGCCGCACCTCTTGCACCACGCGGCTCATTTGCGCCTCAAACGTGTCGTGCACGATGGGCGGGCCGTTGCGCACGGTCAGCGCCTGCAGGTCTGCGGGCAGGTCGCGCCTCTTGGGCATCGGCGTGCCGTCCAGCAGCACCGGCACGACTGGAATGCCCTTGGTCAAGGCACGCGCCACTTCCAGCCGCGCGTAGTCGGGCTCTTCATGCTTCACGCGGTCGTTCAACTCTTCGATCCAGCGCGGCCCCAGCAGGGCCAGCATCGCTTCGCAATGTTCCAGGTGGTGGTCCAGCTCGCGCGTGAAGTCGGCGCCCAGGGCGATGGTCTCCAGGTCGATGAACACACGCTGCGGAAACTCGCGCCACAGGCGCTCGAACACCGCGCGTGCAGCCCAGGCCGTTTCGCTGCGCCGGTAGCTGATGAACACCCTGCCGGCCATGCTGCGTCTCCTGCGCTTTCGCTTGCGCTTTCTCTTGCGCACCCGGCGGACCGCATGGCGCAGCGCCCAAGCTCGGCGCGCGCCAATGATGCGGCATGGCGCCGCGCGCTTTCCAGAATCTGCACCGCCGGCGTCACCAGTGCGAAGGCTGTGGTGGCTATGCCTGTCGTTTTGAAGTGCGCCGGTAAGCGACTCCGCTTGTTCAGCGTGGGGTGTCCGCTGCCGGCTGCCGGCTGCCGGGAGAAGGCTGCCGGGTGAAGGGTGAGGGGTGAAGGGTGTCGGGTGCCGGCTCTGGTTTGGCGGCCTGCGCCAAGAACGGGCGCTTGAACCCCCCCCGCGTTCGTGGGGGCGCCGACTCTGCGCCTTCCATCGGGCCCGAAAGAGCCCCCGAGCGGCGTTGCTGCCGCCCCCTGATGGGGCATCAGTCAACTGGCCAAGCGACGTTTACCCAGGAGGCCTGGTGGCAACTCCCTGCGCGTCCACGACCCGGCCTGCCTGTCGCGCGCCGAGCGTCCCCTGTGGCGGCGGCCTTGGCGCAGCAACCGTGCACCGGTTACCCCCAAGCTGTCCCCAAGATGCCCCCAGTTTGCTCCCCGACTGTTACCTGTTTGATCGTCCTGCGGGCAGGTTTCCCTCGAGGGCGCCGCCTAAAATCTGGAAGGATTTGCTTACAGCTCCCCCTTTGGGGTGAAGCCCGTCAACCGCCGCTGCGCTGGCACCCTTTTCATACCTGCCGGCCACGCCTCTGCCCACCCCCATGCACCTGTCGCCCCTTACTGCGTTGTCGCCACTGGATGGCCGTTATGCATCCAAGGTCGCGGCCCTGCGCCCATTGCTGTCCGAGTTTGGCCTGATGCACCGCAGGGTGCAGGTGGAGGTGGAATGGTTCATCGCGTTGTCCGACGCCGGGCTGGCGGGCTTTGCCGCCCTCAGTGTCGCCGCGCGCCAGGCGCTGCGCGGCCGCGTGCAGGCTTTCAGCGAAGGCGACGCGCAAGCTATCAAGGACATCGAGAGAACCACCAACCACGACGTGAAGGCGGTGGAGTACTGGATCAAGGGCGGTTTTGACGGCGGTCTTGAAAGCGATATCGAAGGTGGTCTTGAGGGTGGCTTTGAAGTTGCGGGCGAACTGAAGCGCGCCCAGGAATTCGTGCATTTCGCGTGCACCAGCGAAGACATCAACAACACCAGCCACGCGCTGATGCTGAAGGCGGCGCGCCAGGAGGTGCTGCTGCCGGCGCTGGACAAGCTGCTGCGCCAGCTGGGCGCGATGGCCGCCACGCTGGCAGGGCTGCCCATGCTGAGCCGCACGCACGGCCAGACCGCCAGCCCCACCACGCTGGGCAAAGAGGTGGCCAACGTGGCGGCCCGCCTGGCCACGGCGCGTGCGCGCATCGCCGCGGTGCCGCTGCTGGCCAAGATGAACGGCGCCGTGGGCAACTACAACGCGCACCTGGCCGCCTACCCCGCCACCGACTGGGAGGCCTTCAGCCGCCAGGTGGTTGAACAGCAACTGGGCCTGAGCTTCAACCCCTACACGATCCAGATCGAGCCGCACGACTACATGGCCGAACTGTTCGATGCCGTGGCGCGCGCCAACACCATCCTCATCGACTGGTCGCGCGACGTGTGGGGCTATGTCTCCCTCGGTTATTTCAAGCAGCGCGTGACGAAGGGCGAGGTGGGCTCGTCCACCATGCCGCACAAAGTCAATCCGATCGACTTCGAAAACGCCGAAGGCAACCTGGGCCTGGCAAATGCGCTGCTCTCGCACATGAGCCACAAGTTGCCCGTCAGCCGCTGGCAGCGCGACCTGACCGACAGCACCGTGCTGCGCAACATGGGTGCAGCCCTGGGCTATGGCCTGCTGGCCTGGGACAGCCTGTCGCGTGGGCTGGACAAGCTGCAGGTCAACGAAGCGGCGCTGGCTGCCGACCTCGACCGCGCGTGGGAAGTGCTGGCCGAGCCGGTGCAGACGGTGATGCGCGCGCACGGACTGCCCAACCCCTACGACACGCTGAAGGACTTCACGCAAGGCAAGCCCATCACGCGTGAGCTGATGCAGGGCTTCATCCAAGGCCTGGCCATCCCGGCCGACGACAAGGCTCGGTTGCTGGCGCTCACGCCCGCGTCCTACACCGGGCTGGCCGAGCCGTTGGCGCGCCGCTGGGCGGCGGCGGCTCAGGGCCCGCAGCGATGAATTTTCGCCACCAGCTGGCCGCTACCGAAGCCGCGCACGGCTCGATGCTGTGCGTGGGGCTGGACCCCGAGCCCGCCCGGTTTCCGCTGCCGTGGCGCGGCGACGCTTCGCGCATCTTCGATTTCTGCGCGGCCATCGTGGACGCCACGCGCGACCTCGTCATCGCCTTCAAGCCGCAGATCGCCTACTTCGCCGCGCAGCGCGCCGAGGACCAGCTCGAGCGCCTGGTGCGCCACATCCACGCCACCGCACCCGGCGTGCCCGTGATCCTGGACGCCAAGCGCGGCGACATCGGCGCCACCGCCGAGCAATACGCCCGCGAGGCTTTTGAACGCTACGAAGCCGACGCGCTGACGCTGTCGCCCTTCATGGGCCTGGACTCGCTGCAGCCCTATATGCGCTACGAGGGCAAGGGGCTGATCCTGCTGTGCCGCACGTCCAACCCGGGCGGCAGCGACCTGCAGGCGCAGACCCTGATGCATGGCAGCCACGAGGGCGACCAGGCAGGTGGCCAGCCTGGCGACAAGCTGTACGAACACATCGCGCGGCTGGCGGCCGGGCCGTGGAACAGCGGCGGGCAGCTGGGTCTGGTGGTGGGCGCCACCTACCCGCAGGAGCTGGCGCGCGTGCGCGAGCTGGCCCCTGGCCTGCCGCTGCTCATTCCGGGCATCGGCGCACAGGGTGGTGATGCACCAGCCACCGTGCGCGCAGCGTGGCGGCCGGGCGCGCCGATCATCGTCAGTTCGTCGCGCGCGGTGTTGTATGCGCATGCCGACGCGCCCAGCATGAGCGTGGCCGCCGCGGCGGCGCGCGCCGTCGCCCAGGCTACGCGGCAGCTGCTGCAGGCGGCGCGGCCTGAGGGGGCGGCGCCGGCTTGCGCAGCCGCAACCACAACCAAAACCACAACCGCAGCCGCAGCCGCGACGAACGTCGGCACGCCGCAGGCCAAGGTCAGATGATGTCGGCCCGCACGTTCAGGGACACCGTGCCGATGGGCCTGCTGCACAGCCTGCCTCCGATGCAGGCCGTGCCGGTGGCTGACGAAGCGCGTGCCGCCGACGACAGCGCCGAGGCGCTGATGGACGGCCCGCGCCGAGCCACCCGGCACCTGCCTGACGGCGCTTTGCTGCTGCCGGGTCTGGCCCGGTCGCTGATGGCCGTGGCCGCGGCAGCGGCGGCTGGCGTGACCGTGTTGCTGCTGCTGCTGGGCGGTGCCGGCAACAGCGCACCGACCGGCATGCTCAGTGTGCCCTGGGCTTTGCTGGTGGTAGCCGCGGCCGCTTTTCTGCGCGTGCCCGCCGCCCACCAGTGGCGTGCCGTCACCGGCACCATGGTGTTCATGGCGCTGCTGGTGGCGGTGTCGGCCTGGGCGCTCGACCTGGGCCTGGCATCGCCGATGCTGTCGGTGCTGGGGCTGCTGGTGTGCGCCGTGTGCGCGATGGCCGGCTGGCATGCCGGCATGTTCGTGGCGGCCGCTTCGGCGCTCGGCATCGGTGGGGTCGCGCTGCTCAGTTGGCCCGGCAGCCCTGCGGTGGGCTTGAACCTGCCCGTCATGCAGCTCGTCACGCACCTCATCGTGCTGGCCGTGGGCATGGCCTGCGGCACGCTGGTGGCGCGTGCCATGGCCGGCACGCTGATGGCGGCCGGGGACCGTGCAGAGCGCTTCAGCCGGCTGCTCGCGCTGGCCGCCGACGCCTATTGGGAGATCGACCAGGATTACCGCTTCGTGTCGGTGACGTCACAAAACGCGGAGCATGGAGCACCCGGCAGCCAGATGTCGCTGCGCCAGGGGCTGGGCGCCGTGCCGTGGGAGCTGCCGCAGTTTTCCTGCGACGCCGTGACCATGGACGACCTGCTGTCCGATCTGGACGGCCGCCAGTCTTTCCGCGAACGTCGGGTGGGCTGGACCACCGCCGATGGCGACACGCGCCAGCTGCTCATCAGCGGCGAGCCCCGCTTCGACCACCGGGGTGTCTTCACCGGTTTCTGGGGCGTGGCGCGGGACGTCACCGACATGGCCAGCGCGCACCGGGCGCTGCACGCCACCGAGTCGCGCTACCAGGAGCTTTTCTCGCGCATTCCCACGCCGCTGGTGATGCACCGTGATCATCTGGTGCTGGACGCCAATCCGGCGGCGCTGCAGCTGTTCGGCTATCGCGACGTGGCCGACATGCTGGGCACCGATCTGCTCGCCACCTTCGACAGTGACGAGGCCCGCAACCGCGCGCGTGCGCGTCTGGATGAGTTGCTGCAGCAGCCCGTGGGCACGGCGCTGCCGGTGACCGACTTCAAGCTGCGCATCGGCGGCCGCCAGCTGGCGGTGCGCGCCACGGGCGTGCGTGTCGAGGCCAGCAGTGGCCCGGCCCTGCTGTCCATCTTCGTCGACGACACTGAACGCCTGGCGGGTGAAGACAGCGTACGCCGCTCCGAAGCCATGCTGTCGCATCTGGTGGCCACCAGCCCCGACCTGATCATGCTGATCGAGGCCGCCAGCGGACGCTTCGCAATGGTCAACCAGGCCTTCCAGCGCGTCAGCGGCCACAGCATAGAAGCCACGCTGGGCCACACCGCGCAAGAGCTGGGGCTGTGGTCGGCGGATCCGCGCGGTGCCGAACTGCTGGCCCAGGTGATGAGCGAGGGCAGCGCAACCGACCTGCCCGTGACCCTGCTGGCCGAGGACGGCCGCAGCGTGCCGCTGCGGGTGTCGGCGGCGCGCTTTGCGATGGACCGCTGCGACTACGTGGTGCTCAACGCGCGCGACATCAGCGACAGCGAGCGCGCGCGCATGGAGCGCGAAACCATCCTCACCCATGCTCCCATCGGTATTGCCGTCACGCGGCAGCGCCACTTCGTGCTCGCCAACCCGCATTTCGAGCGCATCTTCGGCAGCGCCCCGGGTGCGTTGCTCGGGCAGTCGCTGGACGCGGTGTGGGGCGACCGTGATGCGTTCGAGAGCATCGAGCAGCGGCATCGCGAAGAGCTTGACCAGGGCGTGCCGGTCAGCTTCGAGACCACCGCGCGCCGGCTGGATGGCTCGACGTTCACGGCCCATGCGCGTGCGCGCGCCATCGACCCCGAACGGCCGCAGGAGGCGGGCACGGCCTGGATCGTGGAAGACGTGACCGAGCGCCGCGCCTTCGAGCACACGCTGGCCCGCGCACGCGACGACGCAGAAACCGCCAACCGCGCCAAGAGTGCCTTCCTGGCCAACACCAGCCATGAACTGCGCACACCGTTGAACGGCCTCATCGGGCTGACGCGTCTGGCGCGCGACGCCCAGACCACCGAGGCCCAGCGCCGAGGCTATCTGGAGCAGATCGCCGACAGCGCGCAGTCGCTGTCGGGCATCATCACCGACATCCTCGACGTTTCCAAGATCGAAGCCGGCAATCTGCTGCTGGAAGCCACCCTCTTCGACCTCGGCAAGTTGTTGTTGGCGCTGCAGACCACTTACACACCGCTGGCGGCGGCCAACCGCCTGCAGCTGCACTTCGACATCGACCCCGCCGCGATGAGCCTGGTGCACGGCGACCCGTTGCGCGTGCGCCAGGTCATCAGCAACTTCATCACCAACGCGCTGCGCTTCACGCCCAGCGGTCAGGTGCGGGTACGGGTGCAACGCATGGTTGCCGAGCCCGGGCCCGCGAACAAGACGCTGACCGACACCGTGCGCATCGAGGTGCAGGACACCGGGCCCGGCATCGCGCCGGCGGCACAGACGCAGCTGTTCAAGCCGTTTTCGCAAGGCGACCAGTCCACCACGCGGCGCTTCGGCGGCACCGGGCTGGGCCTGTCGATCAACCGCGAGCTCGCCACGCTGATGGGCGGCCAGGTGGGTGTCGTCAGCGACCTCGGCCAGGGCAGCGTTTTTTGGGCCGAGCTGCCTTTGCCCGTCAGCCATGCCGTGGTGGCCCCGACGCCCCGCGGCGGCGGCAGCAGCGGGCTGCAGGGCATGCGCGTCTTGATGGTGGAAGACAACCCGGTGAACATGTTGATTGCGGTGGCCATGCTCGAACGTTGGGGCGTGCAGGTCACGCAGGCCTGCAATGGCCGCGACGCGGTGGAGGCGGTGAACCAGGCCGCAGCGGCAGGGCAGCTGTTCGACGCCGTGCTGATGGACGTGCAGATGCCGGTGATGAGCGGCCACGAAGCGACACGTGAATTGCGCCAGAGCGCGGCCGGGCGCGAGCTGCCGATCATCGCGCTGACGGCCGCCGCACTGGTGTCCGAGCGCGAAGAAGCACTGCGCGCCGGCATGAACGACTTCCTCACCAAGCCCATCGATTCAGAAAAGCTGCGCAGCACGCTGCTGCGCTGCTGCGCCACCATGCACTGAAGGCCCGTCGGTGGCTGCCTCGCCCACCCCGGCAGAGGCAGAGGCAGCGGCAGCGGCAGCCAGTCAGGGGCCGTCGCCTTGGGGGCCCACCGTGGTTGGCTGCAGTGCATGTGGGCCGTGGCGCGCGATGTGGTCGACCAGCGCGTCCAGCACCGGGCGGCCGCGCGAAGCCTGTTCGTGGTTGATCATCATGGCCACGGCCCAGACCTGGCCCCGGGCGTCGCTGACGTAGCCCGCCAGCGCCACCACGTTGCGCAGCGTGCCCGTTTTCAGCCGCGCCCAGCCTGCCGCCGGGCTGTCCTTGAGCCGGTTGCGCATGGTGCCGTCCACGCCGGCCACAGGCAGGCTCATCACCAGCTCGCTGGCGTAGCGTGCGCTGTGCGCCACCTTCAGCATCTGTGCCAGCTGCCAGGGCGATATGCGCTCGCTGCGCGACAAGCCCGAGCCGTTGTCCATCACCACGCCGGTGCTGTCGATGCGGTGTTCGGCCAGCCAGCGCAGCACCACGCGGCGGGCCAGTTCGGCGGTGCTGGCTTGCGGTTGGTCGGCCATGCCGGCCACGCCCAGGTTGAGGAACAGCATGCGCGTGAGTGCATTGTCCGAAGTCTTGTTCAGCGTTCGCAGCACCTCGCCCCAGGGCCGGCTGAGGCGGCGCGCGAGCACGCGGGTATCGGCCGGCGCCGCAGCCTCCACTGCATGGCCCAGCCACTGGCCGCCGAGCTGTTGCCACAGCGTGGCAAAGAGGCGCTCGGTGAGCTGCTGGCGGTCGATCAGCTGCAGCTCGGCGCGCTGCGTGCAGTGCCTGGGAAAACGGCCCTGCAGTTCGATCACCAGGTGCGATGCGGGCGATGCGGGCGATGCGGGCGATGCGGGCGTGGCAGCGGCGCCGTCGCTGGCCGCGGCTCCTGCGGGCTCGACGGCAGCGGGCTTGACGGCAGTGGGCTTTACGGCAGTGGGCTTGACGGTGGCGGATTTGACAGTGGCAGACTGCCAGCCCTCGTCCC
>JBBQMM010000193.1:0-8128 GCA_038328935.1 Burkholderiales bacterium | reverse complement strand
GCTAGCCGTTGGCTTAGCCAACCTGTATCTCAGCCGCTTCGAGGTGCCGCAGATTCACCTGTTCAACGTGCTGGGCCGCGCCGTGCCCTTCGTCGGGCTGGTGGACGGCGCTGCCGCTCGCTTCGCTGGACGAGCAGCACCGCATCGCCAAGGAAATCGACCAGCTCAAGTTCGAGGTGGATGCACTCAATGCAACCCGAGCAAGAACCGGAGCAGAACTCGACGCCCTGCTCCCCGCCATCCTCGACCGCGCCTTCGCCGGCGCGCTGTAGCCCGCCGCTCAGGCGGCCCGCAGGTCCGCCCAGTCGATGATGTGCGAGGCCAGCCGCGCGGCGTCAGCTTCCACCTCTACGCGGCAGCCCGGTGGCACGCGGCAGGCGACGAAGTCGATCGCCTTGTTGATGGCTTTCAGGTCGACGTCCTTGCGCGAGCGGCGCGGCAGCGCAATGAACAGGCCCAGCTTGTCCAGCCGCCTGGCTGTGGCCGCCGTCTCGACATCGAGCAAGGCGCGCATCAGCTTGTTCTCGGTCACTGCGGCTGACCAGTCGGCCGACTCCAGCGCACCGGCACCACCGCGCGGCTGCAGCGGCACGCACACCGACCGCGGGCCGCGCGGCGTTTCCACGGTTGTCCACGGCGTGTTGGCGAGGACTTCCTGGGCACGATCGGGCAGGCGCAACTTGATCGCGTCGCCCACGGCGCGCCACAACTGGTCGGTGTCGCGCGCCGCCTCGCTTTCGACTTGCTCGCGGCGCGGCGCGGCAGCCGGCACGACGCGGGCGAAGAGCTGGTCCAGGTACTGCTCGGGTGGCATGCCAAAGAACGGCTGCGCCGAGGTGAAGCGCACGCTGGGGCTGGACAGCACGTCGCCGCTGAGTGCCGCCGCGCGGGCGATGTCGGCCAGCACCTCGATCAGTTCGGCCACATCGCGGCCGTACAGCGCTTCAAGCCTGCCGAAGTCGGTTAGAAACCGAGCCAGACGCTTGCCGTCGGCGCTGACCACGCCGACGCCGACGTTGATGCGCTCGCCGGCCACCAGATCGGGTTCGACCTGGATCACGAAGGCCTGGCCGGCTTCGGCGCCCGGTAGCGTGGCGCCGGCGTTGGCCCGCGCATCGGCAAAAACATGGGCCAGCAATTCGGCATTCATACGAGCATCCTCACACGTTCACGCAGCAATTGGGCGCTGATGGCGCCCCGTGCCGCAAGCCATTGAAGCCAGTGTAGGCCGAGGGGTTCACCCAGCCAAGGGCGCAGTCTTTCGATATCAGCCACGCCCTGCTGGTGGCAGGCCGGTATCCGATCGCCGGCGTCGCCGATGCCGGCCTTGACCGGCAGCGGCAATCGGGCGGGCTCGAACAGGTCTTCGAGCAACCTGTTGCGAAACCAGGCGTGCGGGCGGGTGAAGTCGTCGTCCTGCTGGTGTGGGCCGCCGAAGCAGTCGCTGTGGTCGATGGGCACGATGCGCCCGCCGCCGGCCAACAGCAGGTTGTCGGCATGGCGGTCGACATTGGCCACCCAAGCGTCGAAGGCCACGCAGGCGGCAAAGCCCGGCCAGGCCAGCAGGTGCTTGGCAATCTCGTCCCGCGCCTGGCCCGTCGCCGCGGCCAGCCCCACGGCGGCCAGGCCGTAGCCGTTATCGACCGGCGCGCTGGCATAGCAGGGCGTCATGCCTTGGAAGCTGCCGAAGGCGGCGCCGGGGAACAGGCCCTGCAACACCGGCAACGGCACCCACAGCAGCCCACCCGGCGGTGCGCCAATGCCTGCGCGGCTGGCCAGCAAGCTGCCTGCCAGTTCATTGAATAGCCAGCGCCCGTGCACGGCAGCGAACGCCTTGACATAGGCCGTTTCTAGCCGCGTGCCGAACCTGACCTGAGCCAAGTGTGTGTGCGCGCGGATGCCGCCGGCAATCGACCGCAGCGGCGCCACATAACTGCCGTCCAACCACATGGCGCCGAGCCTCCCTTGGCTGCTTTGGCGCGATGGTAGCGCCAGCGACTGGCTAAGAGGCTAGAGCCTGGGACAGCAGGCCTGCGCCTGCGTTGCGCTTCTCAGCGCCCTTCGGCCGCTTCGCGCAAATCCTCGGAGAACAGATTCCTTTGCGGTGAGTTCCTTGTCTTTCGCGAGGTTTGACGAGCCGCCCGTGGCCTGTGTGTGCAGCGAGCGCTTTGACACCGCCAAGACCGCCTGGCTGCGCCAGCGCCCGCGCTTGTGTGCCTTGCCAGCCGACAAGACCGACGACCAAGGCCGCCACTGGACGGTGTGCGAGATGCGGCACGTGGGCACCTGTCAAGACGCAGGCACCTTTACGCAGGACGGCGTGCGGTACGCGGTCAGCGTGCTGGTTTTCTTGCCCGCAGACGGCGAGCCGGCACGCTGAAGGCGGCCGTCCTGATCATTGCGCTGGGCATCTCGGCGCTGCTGCCAGACGGGCGGCCGCATGGGTCGTCGTTGCCGGGCATGGCGCCGTGTCGGTCTGTGGGCGGAGGCCACGCGAGCCATGGCCGCGTGATGGCCAGGGCCTTCTTGTCAAGCCCGGCCCGCCACGGCAGCACCTACCAGCTGTTGCGCAGCTGACGCAGCTTCACGAACACCGTCTTCGCATCGGGCTGTTCGGGCAGTTCAGGGAAAGCCTCGCGCAGCTTGGCCACCAGGCTGGCGCTGTTCAGGCGCAAGAAGGTGTTGAAGCGCTTTTCGTCGCGCAGCGTGGTCACCGGCATCTGCGCCGCGTCCTGGCCCGCCACTTGGGGCAGCCACTCGGCCGCTGCCGCGTTGTCGGGCTCGCGCGCCAGCGTGAACTTCAGGTTGTTCTCGATGTAGTCGTGGCCCGGGTAGATGCGCGTGCTGTCGGGCAGGCGCGACAGCTGTTCTGCAAACGTGGTGTACAGGTCTTCGGCATTGCCGCCGTTGTGGCAGTTGCCGGCGCCAGCGTTGAACAGCGTGTCGCCTGAGAACAGCGCCGGCTGGGCGCCGTGCGCGCACAGGCAGATGTGGCACAGGGTGTGACCGGGCGTGTCGAGGCATTCCAGCTCGACGGTGCGGCCCACCTTGATGACGTCGCCGGCTTGCACGCCCCGGTCGACGCCGGCAATGCTGGCGCCGGCGCGGTGGTGCGCGATCAGCTGCGCGCCAGTGGCGGCCACCACGGCAGCGTTGCCGCCGGTGTGGTCGTGGTGCTCATGCGTGTTCAAGATCTGCGTGATCTGCCAGCCGCGCGCCTTCGCGGTGGCCAGGCACTTCTCATGGTCCAGCGGGTCGATGGCCAGCGCTTCGCCGTTTTCTGGGCAGGCGATGAGGTAGTTGTAGTTGCGGTAGGCGTTGCCGGTCCAGATGCGCTCGACGATCATGGCGGGGTCCTGAAGCTGTGCCGGCCATTGTGGTGGAAGCCCGCGGGCTGCCGCGGCAGGCGCCACGGGCCCGTGCGTGCGGGCGCGGCACCCCAGCCGCATCTGGCATCACGGTCGGGTCACCGCTGGCTCTTCCCTCGTGCTGCGGCAGCGCCTACCATTGCCACCGGCGGCTGCGCGCAGCGTTGGTCGCCTTTTTTCCGACTACGGAGACTTCGATGAACGCACCCGAACACCGCCTGGCCGCCGCCGCCACCCGCACCGACCGCGAATGGCTGGAACCCCACTGGATGCCGTATTGCGCCAACCGCGCCTTCAAGGCCGACCCGCACATCTTCGTGGCGGCTGAAGGCGCCTGGTTGACCACCCACGACGGCCGGCGCCTGTACGACAGTCTCTCGGGCCTGTGGTGCACGGGCCTGGGCCACTGTCGCACCGAAATCACCGACGCCATCGCCCGCCAGGCCGGCACGCTGGATTTCTCGCCCGCCTTCCAGTACGCGCACCCGTTGTCGTTTGAACTGGCCAACCGCATCGTCCAGCACATGCCGGCCGGGCTGAACCGCGTGTTCTTCACCAATTCCGGCTCAGAGGCGGCCGATACCTCGCTGAAACTGGCACGCGGCTACTGGCGGCTGAAGGGGCAGGCCGGCAAGACGCGCCTGATCGGCCGCATCCGCGGCTACCACGGCGTGGGCTTTGGCGGCATCTCCGTCGGCGGCCTGGCCGGCAACCGCAAGCTCTACGGCCAGACACTGGAGGCCGACCACCTGCAGCACACCCAGCCGGCCAACGGCAGCTTCTGCCGAGGCATGCCCGATGAAGGCGCGCACCTGGCCGACGAACTGCTGCAGCTGATTGCGCTGCACGACGCGTCCAACATCGCTGCCGTCATCGTCGAGCCCTTCGCCGGTTCGGCCGGCGTCATCATCCCGCCCAAGGGCTACCTGCAGCGCCTGCGCGAAATCTGCACCGCGCACAACATCCTGCTCATCTTCGACGAAGTCATCACCGGCTTCGGCCGCTGCGGCGCCTGGACCGGCGCCGAGGCCTTCGGCGTCACGCCCGACATGCTGAACTTCGCCAAGCAGATCACCAACGGCACGCAGCCGATGGGCGGCGTGGTCGTCAAGCAAGACATCTACGACACCTTCATGGCCGCACCCGGGCCTGACTACGTGGCCGAGTTCATGCACGGCTACACGTACTCGGCACACCCCATCGCCTGCGCTGCCGGGCTGGCGGCGCTGGACCTGCTGGAGCGCGACCACACCATGGAACGTGTGCGCGAAATGGCGCCGTACTTCGAAAACGCCGTTCATTCGCTGAAGGGCGCCAAGCACGTGGGCGATGTGCGCAACTTCGGCCTGGCCGCCGGCATCACGCTGCTGCCGCTGCCCGGCGAGCCGGCCAAGCGGCCGTATCAAGCCGCGATGAAGATGTACGACAAGGGCTTTTACATGCGCAACGCCGGCGACTGCGTGGCGCTGGCGCCGCCTTTCGTCAGCACCCGCGCCGAGATCGACAACGTGGTCAACGCGCTGGGCGAGGTGCTGGCTACGCTGGATTGATCGGGCCTCGGCAACGCCGTGCACGTGCGCGGCGGGCTTGCGCTGCGGGCTTGCGCTGCGTACTTGCGCTGCATATTTTTTCACTGTGGAGTTGCGCTGCGGACTTGCGCCGTGAGCAGGCGCCGTGAACAGGCACCGTAGACAGGTGCCGTTGAACTGCGCCTTGCACCTGTGCTGCGGTCCGGCGCCGCATGCACACGCAACCGGTCTTGTTGATGCAGCCCACTGACGGCAACGCCCTGCTGCACAGCGCCTTCTACCGCTTCACCCCCGTCGAAGACCCCTCGGCGCTGGCGGACGCAGTGCGCACATTGGCCCGGCTGGGTGGGCTGAGCGGCAGCATCGTGGTGGCATCCGAAGGCATCAGCGGTGCGGTGGCCGGCCTGCCCACCGCGCTGCAAGCCTTCGAGCAAGCGCTGCAGCAACCCTATTTGCTGCAGGCTCGCCTGCGGGGCATAGCCTTCAAGCACAGCGCCTGCGTGCACGCACCTTTTGCCCGCTTGAAGGTCAGCGTGAAACCCGAAATCGTGGCGCTGGGTCTGCCGCCGGCAAGCCCCGACGCACTGCGCCGAGTGACGGCACCGCCCGGCGCCGAAGCCGAAGCCTCCACCGCTACCGCCACCCTCACCGCCACCGCGACCGACACCGACACCGCCGCCGAAGCTGACGCCGATATGCTGTCGCCACAAGCCTGGCACGAACTGCTGCTGCGCGACGACGTGCTGGTGCTGGACAACCGAAACCACTTCGAATTCAGACTGGGCCACTTCCGCAACGCGGTGGACCCGCAGGTGCACAACTTCCGCGACTTCGTGGCCTACGTGGAGCGGCAGGCGCCGGCGTGGCGCGCTGCCGGCAGGCCGGTGGCGATGTATTGCACCGGCGGCATCCGCTGCGAAAAAACAGCGCCCTGGATGCGCAGCCTGGGGTTGCAGGTGCTGCAGCTGGAAGGCGGCATCCTGAACTACCTTCAGCAGCGGCCCGACGCAGGCCGCGTCTGGCAGGGCGACTGCTTCGTGTTTGACAACCGCATCGCGCTGAACAGCCTGCTGCAAGAAACCTCGACCACGGCCGAAGAGGTGTTCGATGCCCAGCACCCGGATGAAGCCTGGCGGCTGCAACGTGCGCGGCGGTTGCAACAAAGCAGCGGCTGAGAGCGCCCACTGGCGGCGTTGCCGCCGCACCCTGAGGGGGCATGTGTAAAGTTGCCAAGTGACAGTTACTCACCGGTCGACGACATCGCATGGCACGGCCTAGGCCCGACTGGTCCCCGCCCATGCGCGACGGCGTCAGCGCCAGCCGCGTGGCCGTCCCTGCGGGGCCCTGGTTGACGGTGGCCCACTTCCTGCAATCGCGCATGCCGAGCGTGGTCGACTGGCCCCAGCGCCTAATGCGAGGCGAGGTGCTGGACACCACAGGCCAGGCCGTGCATGTCCAGGCCCTCGTCCAAGCGGGCACCGTGCTTTGGTACTGGCGCCAGCCCCCGCCCGAGCCGCGCCTGCCCTTCGAAGTGAACGTGCTGTTTCAGGACGAGCAGCTGGTCATCGTCGACAAGCCGCACTTCATGTCAGTGACCCCGGGCGGCCAGCATCTGCACGAGACGGTGCTGGTGCGCCTGAAGAAGCAGCTGCAGATCAGCACCCTGGTGCCGATGCATCGGCTGGACCGCGAAACCGCGGGCGTGATGGCCTTCATCGTGCGGCCCGAAGACCGCAACGCCTACCAGGGTCTGCTGCGTGAACAGCGCGTGCACAAGGTGTACGAAGCGGTGGCGCCGTGGCGCGCCGACCTGGCGCTGCCCCAGGTCTACAGCAGCCGCCTGGCCAGCCAGGCCGGCGACGGTTTCATGCAGATGTTGACGCTGCCGGGCGAACCGAACGCGCACACGCGCATCGAGCTGATCCAGCGCTGGGCCGCACCCGCCGATGCGGGGGGCGGCGGCGGCGGCAGCGGCAGCGATGCAGTACACACCCTGGCGCACTACCGATTGACACCGCTGACCGGCCGCAAGCACCAGCTGCGGGTGCACCTGTGCGCGCTGGGCCTGCCGATCGTCGGCGACGGCATCTATCCCCAGCTACGGCCACTGCCAGCCCCGGGCGCCACACCCGACTACTCGCAGCCCCTGCAACTGCTGGCGCGCGAGCTGGCATTCACCGACCCCTGCAGCGGCCAACCGCGCCACTTTGTCAGCCGCCGCGTGTTGCAGTCTGTGCCGCAGACGCCCGGGTGCGGGGGTTAGGCCTTGGTTAGGCCACAGACGCATCGCGGAAGGCCCGCAAGACCGAGTTCATTCGAGTCTGATAGCCCGGACCCTGTGCCTTGAACCACTCGATCACGTCTTGGTCGATGCGCAGTGAGATCAGTTCCTTTGAAGGGACTGGCTCCAGACCACGACGAACGATGCCCCGGACAACATGACCTGGGTCGAACTCAGGGTGCTCTTCAGTTGCCTGTCCTTTCTTGCCCGGAGACATCAGGCGGCCCCAATCAGTTTTGGACTTCATTGAAGAACCGCTTCTCTTCGCGGCCGGTTGCTTTGCGGAAGGAAATGACTCGGATTTCATCGTCTGACTCCGTATGTGCGACTGAGACTGGAACACCTGCCAGCAGGCCCAGTGTGGTGAAGCGTTGCTCGCCGAACGCGAAGCGGTCATCTTCGCAGGTCAAGGTCAGCCCTTCAAAGACGCGCGGAGCATCAACGAAGTCGAGTCCGTGCTCCCCCAAGTTGATCGCCCGCTTGCGCTGTGACCAAATGAACTGCATGCGCAAATGTAGCTACGAAGCGTAGCGATGGCCAGAGCGGTGCCCTAATGACTTCGCCATCAGCGTGACGGCGGCGCGCAAGTTGCCACAGGCCGCAGCCTGCATAGCCTGAAAGCTTGGTCCTGAAAGCCAGCGCCACCCGATCAACCCGACCTCAACCGAATTGACAGTTGTTCCAGCGTAGACGTGCTAATCGAAGATGCAATTACAGGTCAGACCGGCAATTGGTGAACTCGGGCTTTCCCTGTGTGCCGGCGATCGCGCCCAACCCCGTGGAGCGAATGGAACCCAATTGAGCGGTTCGTATCTGGGTCCGCAGCGCCAGCCCTCGGGTAGGTGTCCGCAACAAGGCCGTTTGTAGATGTGCAGTCTGTTTCTCTGTCGCACCGCACCTTCTTGCCAGCACGCCCCACGCTCACGAACAAACCGAATACGAATTTCAGC
>JBBQMM010000192.1:0-8152 GCA_038328935.1 Burkholderiales bacterium | reverse complement strand
TGGTGCAGGGGCGGGGCTGGGGGGGGGGGCCGGGGCCGGGGCTGGGGCAGGAACCGGTGCAGGCACGGGCGTTGGCGTGGGAGCCGGCACAGGCTCCGGCACGGGGGCAGGTACCGGTGTCGGGGCAGGGATCGGAGCAGGAACTGGAGCTGGAACGGGAGCCGGCGATGGAACTGGCGACAGGGGCTCGGGCGGGGCAGCGGCGAGCGCCTTTTCTGTGGTCTGGCTGCCACCTCCACCGCAGGATGCGACCCAGCTTGTGGAGGAAGCCACCACGCCCTTGATTGCCAGTCGGCGAGAAACGTTGGACATCGGAACCTTGCCTTGTTCGAGTTGCGTCAATGGGGCGTGCCGCAAGGGCCGCGGCGCGCCAGCGCTTAGTCAACGCAATATCGGCAAGGTGGTTCAGAACTGAAGCCCGGCGAAACGACGACAAGCAACCAAAGGCGCCGCGGCAAACCGAGGGGGTGGCTCCCGACTTCTACGGCTCAGGCGCGCAGCTTGTAAGCGGGTGCATGCACCCGCATCCACTGCTCAGCCATCATCAGAATCCACACCATGGTGCCGTAGTAGTGCGGGTGCGAGGGCAGGTGCGTGCTGAGCAACTGCTCAACGAAGTCCGGGCGGACGATGCCGCGGGTGGCGAAACTGCGCACTGAATCGCTGGCCAGCTTGTTCAAGCCTGCGTGCCGCATCATCCACACACCAAAGGGCAACCCGAAGCCCTGCTTCTTCTTGGTGATCACCTCCTCCGGCAGGAAGCCCCGCAGCGCCTCCTTGAAAAACCAGCGCAGGCGCAGGCGGTTCAGCTTGTACTGTGGGGGCAGGCGCATTGAAAAGGCCAGCAAGTCGTCATCCAGCATCGGGAAGCCGACGTCCAGCCCTGCCAGCGACGTGGTGCCTCTGACCTTGGGCAGGTCCGATTCCGCCAGGGTGTAACGCCAGTCGTAAGCCAGGTGGCGATCAATCTCGTGTTCGCTGCGAGCTTCTGCCCACACGCTGCTTTGCTCCTGAGACACGCGGCTGGCGTCGATCTGCGCCAGAAAGCCCGGCTGCAGCACATTCTGGTAACCCAGTCGGCGCACCAGATTGAAGGCCTGCAGCCGTTCTGGCAACGGCGTGTTGGCCTGGCGGATATAGCCCGTGCCTTTCTTCAGCAGCGGTATGGCCCCGACCAGCGAATTGCTGAAGATGGGTTCCAGCAAGCCGCGGCGCAGAGCGGTTGGAACGTGCTGATACCAGCCGAAAACTTCCTGGGTGGCATACCGAGAGTTGCCACCGAAGAGCTCATCGCCGCCATCACCGGCCAGGATGCGCGCGACGCCGTCCTGGCGGGCGTGCTGCGCGCAGTAGTAGGCTGGCAGCGCTGAAGAGTTTCCGAAGGGCTGGTCGTATGACGCGGCCACATCGCCGATGCTCGTGACCAGATCGTCGGCCGTGAAATAGTACTCGTGGTGTTCGGCGCCGAAGTGACGGGCGGCAAGGCGCGCGTACTCCATCTCGTCGTAGCCCTCGGCCTCGAAGCCGATCGAGTAGGTTGAGGGCTTTTCTTTGCAAACTGCAGCGATCATTCCCGCCACCGTCGAGCTGTCCGTGCCACCGCTGAGGAAGCACGCGGGTTTGGTGCCGTCGAGTTGGCGCTGAACGGCAACCCGCAAGAGCTGAAGAAATTCTTCACGCAACTCGGCGAACTTCGGCCTTGCCGGTGACGAGAAGCTGGGCGTCACAAACGATGCGACGGTCAACCGTCCTTGTTGAAAGCTGGCATAGCGCCCTGCGGGCAAGCGCTGAACCCCGCTGAACACCGTGCGTGGTGAAGGGATGACGTGAAAGTAGAGGTAGTCGAACAGTGCCTGCGGATCCAATTCGGCGTTGCGACCGGCCAGCTGATCGGCCCGTTCAGCGAACTCGATCTCCTGACCATCGACGCGGTAACACAGCGTCTGGGTTGAAAACCGATCAACCGCCATGAAAGCACTGGCGTCAGCTTGTTTCAGGCCCACGGCAAAGTCGCCCGCAACATCTGCTGCAGCACCGGCTGCCCCCTTTTCCAGGAGCAGCGCGCGCCAGGCCGCTGAGACATCCGTGCCCTGCGCGGAGCCCGCAGAAAAGCGTGGAGAACCCAGCGTAAGGGTGTTTGGAAGTGGGGTCATAGATCTTGAAGATGGGCGAGCAGCGTCCCGGATGGGCAATCGCGGTACACGGGTGTTGAGTCTTGCTACCGCTTCAATGCAGACACCGCATCGGCGGCCGCTTCGGTCACCCGTTGGGCGTTGCCGGCCCACAGGTACTGACGGTCCTGCAGGGCCTGCCGCGCGGCGGCGCCCAGGCGCGTGCGCAGGGCTGCGTCGGAAGAAAGGATGTCCAGCCGCTTCTCGATGCCGGCATCGTCATCCGGGTCGTAGAGTTCGCAGTCGACGCCGCCCACCAGGACCTCGTGGTGATTGGGTTGATCGGGCGCCAGGATGGCCTTGCCCAGCGCCATGTACTCGAACAGGCAAAGTGGTGATGCATAGGGCACCAGGGCCGTCTGTAGCGCCACGTCGAAAGCGGCGGCCGCTGCCGGCACGCTGCTGCGCGGCACCACACCGGTGAACTTCAGCTTGTGCGCGATGCCCAGCGCCAGGGCTTGTGCTTCAAGCGCAGCTCGAACCGGACCATCGCCCACGATGAGCAGCATCGCCGGGTCATCGGCAGGGCGACGCGCCAGCCAACTGACGATTCTGTCCAGCCGGTCCCATTCCCGCACGAAGCCGATGAATCCGATCACCATGCGACCCTGCAACCCGAAACCGGTCTTGGCCTGTTCGGTGGAGGGTACAGCGGCGAAATCCTTGGGATTGATGCCGTTGGGGATCACGCGCACACGGTCGCGCTGCACTCCCATGCCGACCAATATGTCAGCCAGCACCTGCGTGACCGGAAACACCCGGGTGGCGCCGCGGAACGTGAAGCGCTCGACCCGGTCGGCGAAACCACCGAGTGCCATGGTGCCGTACTTGCGTCGAGCAATGGCGTAGGGCGCGTTGACTTCCAGCAGCAGCGGCACGCCCGTGCGTCGGCTGGCCCACACGCCCGCGGGTTGAAAAAGCGCATAACGTTCATAAATCACGTCAGGCGAAAAAGCGCTGACCGCCTTCATCAACCGACGGTACGCTACCAGGGAATAGCTGGCTTCAGCGAGCTCGTAGAGGGCGGATGGAAGACCTGCCTTGAGCTTGCCCACCCAGCCTGGGCTGCCGCCACTTCCGGAGTCGCCGTGATGAACTTCAGGGCCGACGATGCGCACCTCGTGTCCCAGGTCCTGGAGTGCCTCGACCATCTCTTCGATGTGCGTGATCTGTCCATCCTTGGAAGCGATTCGGTGGTGGTAGAGGATTCGCATGTATCGCTGGGCAGGGTTCTCGTGCGCGGTCCGGGGTGCCGGCGCAGGCCCATTGTCTGAGCGCGTAAAGAGCATGGCATTCTAGGTGTCGCCTCAGTAGGCACTGCATGCGCTTGTGTGCCGTAGTGCGCAAGGGTCGGGGGCCGGGCGTGAACCACGGCATGTAGGCGTGACATACTTTTGCGCTGCGGCGCAGGGGGCCATCGCCGGCTCGTGTGCGCAGCCCTGGTGTGGCTGGTGCCTTGCCGTCCCATGCACTGCAGCCCCTTCACTTTCGCCGCCTTGGCGCCATTAGACAGCCCATGCCCGAATCAACGCTGCTGCACGATCTGATTGCTGTTTCGTCGTCTCGCCATGCGCAAGCCGCGGCTCTCGCCTATGGCGACATGAGCCTGACCTATGCAGAGCTGCACGAAGCCGTCAGGCGCTTTTCCAACGGTTTGATGTCTGTCGGCCTGCCCCGCAGCGGCCGTGTCGGCATCTACCTTGAAAAGCGCTTTGAAACCGTGGTGGCCAGTTTTGGCGCGCCAGCAGCGGGTGGTGTTTTTGTGCCCTTGAATCCCCTGCTCAAGGGCGACCAGGTGGGCTACATACTGGCCGACTGCGAGGTGCAGGTGCTGGTAACTTCACCGCAGCGCCTGGCACTGGTCCTGCCGGCACTGGCCAACTGCACGGCGCTGCGCCACGTGGTGTTGACAGAGGCCAGCGCAACGCCCGTTGCGATGCCGGCGCAGGTGCAGTGCCACACGTGGGCCGACTGGCTGCAAGCGCCGCCATGCGCGGGCCACCGCGTCATCGACACCGACATGACGGCCATCCTGTACACCTCGGGCAGCACGGGCCGGCCCAAGGGCGTGGTGCTGTCCCACCGCAACATGGTGGCAGGCGCCAAGAGCGTGGCCTCCTACCTGGGCAATCACGACCAGGACACCCTGTTGGCGGCACTGCCGCTGTCGTTCGACGCCGGCTTCAGCCAGCTGACGACGGCGTTCCATGCGGGCGCGCGTGTGGTGCTGCTGAACTACCTGATGCCCAAGGATGTGCTGCGCGCGATGGAACGCGAAGGGGTCACCGGCTTCACCGCGGTGCCACCCCTGTACATCCAGCTCACCCAGATGGAATGGCCGCAAGCCATCGGTCAGCGGCTGCGCTACTTCGCCAACACCGGCGGGCGCATGCCGCGCGAAACGCTGGACCTGCTGCGCGCAAAGGTTCCTGCCGCGGCGCCGTTCCTGATGTATGGGCTCACCGAAGCCTTTCGATCCACCTACCTGCCGCCTGAAGAAGTCGACCGCCGGCCCGATTCCATCGGCAAGGCGATCCCCAACGTCGAGGTCATGGTGCTGCGTGAAGACGGCACTCCCTGCGCCGACGATGAACCCGGCGAACTGGTCCACCGCGGGGCACTGGTGGGGCTGGGCTACTGGAACGACCAGGAAAAAACGGCAGAACGCTACCGCCTCTTGCCCGGCCGCCCGCAGGGCCTGCAGTTGCCGGAGTACGCCGTATTTTCCGGCGACACCGTGCGCCGCGACGCCGAGGGCTTCCTGTACTTCATTGGCCGCCGCGATGAGATGATCAAGACCTCGGGCTACCGTGTCAGCCCGATGGAGGTCGAGGAGGTCCTCTACGCCAGCCGCCTGGTTGGGGAGTGCGTGGCCTTTGGCGTAGACGACAACTTGTTGGGGCAGTCGATTCAGGTGATTGCCACTCCCGCTCCCGGGTTTGATTTGCTCGACACGGCGGCCCTGCTGGCTGAATGTCGCAAGCGCATGCCGGCTTATATGGTGCCTGCCGGGTGCGAAGCGGCTGCGGGCCCGCTGCCCCGAAACCCCAATGGCAAGATTGATCGCAAGTTATTGTCGGCCGACTGGGTCGAGCGGCGTTATTCGAACTGAACACTTCTGAGCCAAGGCTGCTTCCATGAAACATGCTCGGCAGATCATCGCTGCCTTCACACTGGCAACGGGTATGGGTGCGGCGCACGCCTCGTACGATCGCAACCTGACGCCCGGAGAACTGGCGTTGATGCCCGTCTATTGCCTGGACGTACAGACGGTCAACGGCTGGGAGCAGGGCGTTCGCGAATCGCCGCGCGCCCCGATGTGGGTGTCCAAGCTGGGCCGCAGTTTCTGGGACATGCACCACTACTGCTGGGCGCGGGTTGCGGTGCACCGTTCCATGGCCATCGGGCTGAACCAGAACCAGCGCGACCACCTGGTCGAATCTGCCATCGATGACATGCTCTACGTGGTGCGTCGCGCACCACCGACCATGGCGCTGCTACCGGAAATCTACTACCTGATGGGTGACTACTACCGGATGCTCAGGCGTTTCGGAGAAGCGGCCGAGTCTTTCAAGAAGTCACGTGAACTCAAGGCCGACTACTGGCCCGCGTATGCCGGGCTTGCTGATCTGATGCTCCTGTCTGGCCGCCGCGGCGACGCCAGGACGATTCTTGAAGAAGGCCTGGCCGCGATTCCGGATGAAGTTGCCCTGAAGTCGCGCCTGGACCGGCTCAAGAATGTGGCGCAGACTCCCGCCACGAGCAACACCAAGAAGCCCGGCCCGGCACGCCCGGCAGCACCAGCGAGTGCCCGCTCGGCCAGCGCGCCCGCGGTGGTGCAGAAGTAAGCACACCTGCGTGGGCGCCGTCCGGCAGTCACTGTGGATCTCGCTGGCGGACAGTTACCTGAGCCTGGTGCTTCGACTGGCCAGTACAGCGATCATTGCGCGGCTGCTCACACCCAACGAGATCGGTGTGCTGGCCGTCGCCGCGGTATTCACCGGCCTGGCCAGCATGTTTCGCGACTTCGGCGTGGCCGAGTACATGATCCAGGAGAAAGAGCTCACACGCAGGAAGATCGCCGCCACGCTGACGCTGAACATCATCGTGTCTTGGGGCATGGCCGCTGCGATGTTTGCGGGCTCCACATTTGCGGCCACCTTCTACAAGGACGCAGGCGTCGGTGAAGTCATGCGCGTGCAGGCGTTGTGTTTCCTGCTCGTGCCCTTCGGTGCCGTCACGATGGCCTACTTCAGGCGCGAACTCAATTTTCGTCCGCTGCTCATCTGCAACATCCTGGGCAACGTCACCGGCTTTGTGGTGTCCATCGTACTGGTCCTGAAGGGCTTCAGCTACATGAGCCTGGCCTGGGCAGCGCTGGCCTCGATGGTCGTCACGGTGGGCGGGTCGATGTGGTTCCGGCCGTCCCATCTACCGCGCTGGCCGGGCTGGTCGGGTGTGGCTGAAGTCTTTCACTTCAGCAAGTTCGCCAGCCTGGTCTATTTGTTCGGCCAACTCGGCAAGGGCGCGCCGGAGATGATCATCGGTCGCATGCTGGGCATGGCCGATGTCGCAATGTTCAGCCGGGCAGGTGGGCTGGTGGAGATGTTCCAGCGCATGGCATTGCGCCCGGTCATGTTCGTCTGCATGCCCTATTTCGCGCGCAGCGACCGCGAACAGGGCGAGATTGCTGCTGCCTACCTCAAGAGCGTCTCGTACCTGACGGCCGTCGGGTGGCCCTTCCTGGCATTCTTGGGCATCGCTGCGCTGTCGGCGATTCGCATCGTGTATGGCCCTCAGTGGGACGCTGCGGTACCCGTTGCACAAATACTGGTGGCTGCCTTTGCTATCGAGCTGGTGCATGCCATGTCGCGCGAAGCCCTGCTTGCGCGCGGTCACGCGCGGAGCGCCAACTCGCTTCAAATCTGGATGGTGGTGTTGCTGGTGGCTGGTTTGCTGGTGGGTGTGCCTTATGGCATCACCGGCGCCGCCATGGGCGTCTGGGTTGCCACGCTGCTGGGTGCGGTGGTGGCTCAGATCTACCTCAAGCGTCATCTGGGCCTGAGTACGCGGCAGATGCTGCGCACCTGCGCCAGCAGCCTGCTCGTGACGCTGGGTGCTGTGGCACCCGCGGCGGTCTGGGCTTTCTATGCCGGTGTGACGCTGGACAACTACGTCATCTTTGGAGTCCTTGGCGCGATGCTCACCTTGTTGGCATGGCTGGGCACCCTGACACTGATGAATCACCCGGTGATGGACGAAGTGCGGTCCGTGGCGGTGCGCGTGCGGGAAAGGCTGAGGCCCCACGCGGCGAGCGAAAAGTAGCTCCGGTGACCAAACGCGCCCTTTTGCTGGCTGTGTGCCGAGGTAGCCTTTCAGGCATTGGCACCCCGAGCACCCCTTGCACCCCGTGCAGGCCATCCGCCTTCCGCAACAACCGAGCTGTTCGCAGGATCTCTCAACTCGCAAGCCCGTCATGACCGAAACCGAATTGCATCAGCTGATGCTGAATCCTGATCGCCAGGTGCAGGCGCGCGCCGCACTGCGCGAGGTGCTGGACGCTGCGCCACGGACGCTGACTTACAAGCAGTGGCTGGCTCGCCTGCCGCCGCTGGGGCAAGAAGGCCGCGCCATACAACTGCTGTCGTCATTCACGCTCGAAACCCTGGAGCCCTTTTTTCAGGTCGAGGCTTATGTCAGTGCCTGGCGCGCGCAGACCCGCTATGTCCAGCTCGGGCGTTGGCAGAACGCGCTCGTGGACCGCGACGAAACAAAGCATGAACAGCCCGCTGCCGTGGTGCTGCTGCTGCACGACGCCGAGCTGCTGGGCGATGACTTCAGCACCTCGCCTGATGACGCCGTGGCGCGGCTGCAGGCACTGCTCTCCACCTGGCGTGCAGGCAGTGCCAAGCCGCTTTTCCTGGGCGTTGTGCAAGCGCCACCGGGCGCGCACCGGCTGGCGTTTGACCAGCATGCCGGCC
>JBBQMM010000191.1:0-8195 GCA_038328935.1 Burkholderiales bacterium | reverse complement strand
GGGCCAGGCCTTCTCCTTCGATGTGCACGCCAAAGGCCCGCGTCAGCTGGTGTGTGGGGTCGCCCACCAGCGGGAACCTGGCCTTGGACACAGCGGGCGAGGTCTCGTGCCACACCTTGTGCGCGAAATGCGTGTCCGTGGTGATGATGTAGACCTGGGTTTCCAACTTCTGGAATTCAGCGTAGTTGTCGGCCGCATCTTCCACTTCGGTGGGGCAGTTGAAGGTGAAGGCCGCCGGCATGAAAATGAAGGCCGACCACTGGCCCTTCAGGCTTTGCTCGGTGACTTCAATGAACTTGCCGTTGTGGAAGGCCTGGGCCTTGAAGGGCTGAACGCTGGTGTTGATGACAGACATGGTTGAAACACTCCGTGGTGGTTGTGAAACTGCGAGAACAAGGAACGGAGCGAAGTATTTGCTGCGGCGCCGCATTCGTCCAATCAAATGCGGATATGTTTTCAATAGAGATGGGCTATGGGCCCTGCCAGCGGGCACGGCCAGCCCCGGCAAAAGCCGGGCACAGTGCACACTTCCTGCATCCGCTGGCGTTGCCGCACGGGCCGCGTCCGCGCAGGCGCAGCTCAACACCAGGAATTTCGACCATGACACCAGCACCCCAGCCCGCTTTCGACGACCCCGCGGGAACCTGGAATCGCCGTTTCGCCCAGGACGACTTTCTCTTCGGGGTGGAGCCCAATGACTGGTTGCGAGCGCACGCACACCACTGGCTGCCCGGGCAACGGGTGCTGTGCGTGGCCGATGGCGAAGGCCGCAACAGCGTGTGGCTGGCCCGGCAGGGGCTGCACGTAGAGGCCTTTGACATCGCCGAAGTCGGCGTGGCCAAGGCCCGCCGCTTGGCTGCCAGCCAGGCGGTGACGGTGGACTACACCGTGGCTGACTGCGACGCCTTCCCGTGGCCGACAGCGGCCTATGACGGTGTCGCAGCCATCTTCATCCAGTTTGCGGACCCCGCCTTGCGTGCGCGTCTGTTCGCCCACATGGTGGCGAGCCTGAAGCCCGGTGGTGTGCTGGTGTTGCAGGGGTACACGCCCAGGCAGCTGGAATACCGTACAGGCGGCCCTCCGCTGGCTTCCCACCTGTACACCGAGACGATGTTGCGCAGCGCTTTCGCAGCTATGGAATTGCTGATGCTGACCGAATACGAGGCGGATGTTGCCGAGGGTGCCGGCCACCACGGTCGGTCGGCGCTGATCGGTCTGGTGGCTCGTCGCCGCCTGGCTGGCAGCCCTGCTTCCGGCACAGGCACCCCGGGATGACATGCCCGCTGAAGGCGCAGCCATGAGCGGCGGCCACGCTCACCACCACCACCACCACCAGCACGCGCCGGCCAACTTCAACCGCGCCTTCGGCGTCGGCATCGGCCTGAACATGGCCTTCGTCTGCATCGAGGCCTACTACGGCTGGAAGATCGACTCGCTGGCCCTGCTGGCAGACGCCGGGCACAACCTCAGTGACGTGATTGGACTGGTGCTGGCCTGGGGCGGCGCATTGGCCGGCCGCTTGCGCCCCGATGCTCGCCACACCTACGGCTGGAAGCGCGCCAGCATCCTGGCGGCCTTCGTCAACGCCGTGCTGCTGCTGGTGGCCATGGGGTCGCTGGCCTGGGAAGCCGTGCAACGGTTACAGACACCCCAGGCCGTCGAGGGCGTGACGATCATGGTGGTGGCGGGCATCGGCATCATCGTCAACACCGCTACCGCGCTGATGTTCATGCGCGGCAGCAAGACCGACCTCAATATTCGTGGTGCTTTTCTTCACATGGCGGCCGACGCGCTGGTGTCGGCCGGCGTGGTGGTGGCCGGTGGATTGGCGTTGTGGTTCGGCTGGGCCTGGCTGGACCCGGTGGTCAGCCTGCTGATTGCAGCCGTCATCGTGGCGGGCAGCTGGAACCTGTTCAGGCAGTCGGTGCATCTGCTGTTCGACGGCGTACCTGAAGGCATCGATCTGCACGCGGTGCAGGCCTGTTTGCAAGCCATGCCGGGTGTGGCGCGCGTGCACGACCTGCATGTCTGGGCCATGGGCACCTCAGATATCGCGATGAGCGCACACTTGGTGATGCCGCTGGGGCCCGCCGACGACGCCTTCCTGCAACAGGCCACCGTTGCACTGCACCACCAATTCGAAATCAAGCACGTGACGATCCAGGTGGTGCGGGTGCCGTTTACGGTGCCGTGCGCGACGTTGCCGACCATCGTCGGCGCCGATGCCAGAGACCCCTCCTCGGCTCACCACGACCACGACCACGACCACGACCATGACCACGACCACGACCACGACCATGACCATGACGATGCTCACCCTCCGCCTCACCGGCATCCCCACCGGCGCTGAATTGCGCCCGGTCCGCGGGCTGGCCGGTGCCGCCCCAGGCCTGCCACCCAGCGCCGACAAGGAGCACCGTTGATGGCCGAATTCTTCAAGACTTCAGCAACCTGGGTGGTGGATTACCGATACGAGGGGCGGCCGCGGCGCTGGTTCAAATCGTTCGGCCCCGAAGTCGATGTGCAGGAGCGGATGCGCAGTGAGTTGCAGCAGTTGTATGGCGACCGCGTGCAGTTGGTGGAAGTGCGGCTGGCCACCGAAGCCGAAGAGACGCAGTACCTGCGCGGCGAGGCGCCGGCAAATGTGCTTTGCCCGACCGGCCGGCGCGGCAACGCGGACGAAGCGCGCTGATGGCCGGGTTGCGAGGCTGACTTTGCGCTTTGGCGCGAAGTGACGCGCAGATGCAGAGTCCCTCTGGACTGTCAATGCGCTGGGGCCGCGCCGTCTGTGCCGTCGACCGTCAGGCAGGCCGGCCACGCTTTCGCGAGGCGGGCTCCGCGAACAGTTCGCTGGTGGCCATGCCCGTGATGGCCAACACGCAAGGGTGGGTCAGGCGGCGCTCGATGGCGATGGCATAGAACTGTTCCTCCACGCCCTCGATCACCCCGACCCGCTGCACCCCAAGGCGAGTCCGGATCTCATCGGCCAGCACCTCGGGGCCGAGGTAGTAGCCCACACCCCTCCGGCCGAACTCCTGGGCCAGCGCGCTGTCGTCGAACTCTCCGACGATGCGCGGGCGCAACGCCTGCGACTTGAACCAGGCGCGCAGTCGTTGCCCCACGGCTGAGTCTTCGCCCGGCATCAACAGCGGGGCGCCGTTCAGGCAGTCCGGAAACGCCTTGCGGGATCGCAGTGCACGGGCCGCGAACACGGCGATCGGCGAACTACCCAGGCGGTGGCTGTAGGCGCGCACGCTGACCGCGGGCGGCAAAGGTGCGTCGGCAATGACCAGATCCAGGTGGTGCAGTGCCAGTTCGGCCAGCAAGCGGTCGAGCCGCCACTCGCGGCACACGATGCGCACCGGCTGCTTGATCGCGAGCGCCGGTTGCACGAGGTGAAAGGCGATGGACTTGGGCACCGCGTCAGCCACCCCGACCCGGAACTCCAGGGTGCGCCCCGGGCGTGTCTTTTCGCGCACCGTGGCCTCGAGCTCAGCCCCCAGCGTGAAGATCTCTTTTGCGTAGCCCAAGGCCAGCTTCCCCGTCTCGGTCAGCTCGAGCCGTCGGCCGACCTTTTCGAACAGCGGGCCACCCAGCCTGTCAGCCAGCAGCTGGATCTGACCGCTGATCGTCTGCGGCGTCAGGTGCAACTGCCGGCTGGCTGCCGCCACGCCGCCGGCCTCGGCCACCTGCATGAAGTAGTGAAGGTGTTTGTAGTTCATCGCCAATCATCAGATTTGTTCGATTGATAGACATCTGTAATTCGAGTTTAGTAGGGTATTCAGGACTCCTACACTGAAACTGCCATTGGCCAAGACAGAACACGTGCGGCCACGTGGGTGGCTACGGACAGAGGAGCCTTTGACAACCTCGACCGTGCCGCCGACTGCGTTGCCGGATAGACCGAAAAGCAACTTCGCCTGACAGACCGCGACAGAGCGGCCAACAGCAAGGAGATGAAAACATGAAAATTCTGATTCCTGTGGATGGCAGCGCGCACGCGGATGCAGCGCTCGACTTCGTGGCGTCGCGCACGACCCTGCTCGGGCTCCATCCAGCTGTCCAGTTGCTCAACGTACAACCATCCCTCTCGGCGCGGGTGGTGCGGGCGATCGGGCAAAGCGAGACCCGTGCCTACCAGCGCGCCCAGGCCGACGAGGTGCTGCGCCCGGCGCTGGACCGGCTCAAGCGCGCGGGCATCGTGGCCAAGGCCAGCTACTCCCTGGGCCAGCGCGCCGATGCAATCGAGGCCGTTGCCGTGCGCAACCACTCCGATCTCATCGTGATGGGCTCGCGCGGTCACTCCGCGCTCAAGGGCCTGCTCTTCGGGTCGATGACCAGCGCGGTTTTGGCCAGTTGCACCAAGCCCCTGCTGGTGCTGCGCAGCGCCACGCCACCCAGCAAGGACACGCTGCTGGTCGGCATCGCCGTGGACGGCAGCGCCTTCAGCCTGGCTGCGGCGCGCTGGGTGCTGAAGCACCGTGAACTGTTCGGCGCCGCACCGCGGTTCCAGCTCATCCATGTTCTGGACCCGTCGGCACGCAAGCCTGCGCAGGCCGATGCAGGGGCACTGCCAGGGACCGCCCACCGCGAGATCCCGGCTGCCGGGGGCGGCGGCGATGGCGGGGCCGATGCGGTGGCCGTCGACAAGATCGTGGCGCCCGTGCGCAAGCTCTTCACCAAGGCCGGCCTGGAGCCGGAAACCGTGCGCCTGCTTGGCGACAACCCGGGCGATGCGATCGCGGCTCATGCCCGGAAGCGGCGCATCGATGTGCTCGTCATGGGCTCGCACGGCCGCGGCGCTTTCGATTCCCTGGTGCTGGGCTCGGTCGCGATGCGCGTGGCCGCCCGATGCGACAAACCCTTGTTGCTCATTCGAGAGAAATGACGATGCAAATCCTGATCCCTGTCGATGGCAGCCGCCACTCCGCGGCTGCGCTCGAGTTCGTCGCCTCGCGGGCTTCGCTCACCGGGGTCGACCCCGATGTCCGACTGCTGAACGTTCAATTTCCCATCCCGCTGCGCGCCGCGCGTGCCGCGGGCAAGGAGATGGTCAAGAGCTACCACGGCGCCGAGGCCGATGCCGTGCTCAAGCCTGCCCTGGCCCGCTTGGCGCGCGCCGGTGTTCAGGCGCGCGCGCGCCACGTCGTCGGCAGCCCAGGCGCCACCATCGGCGCGATGGCTGCGCGCAGCCACGCCGACTTGGTGGTGATGGGCTCGCACGGACGCACTGCATTCAAGGGCTTGCTCTTCGGCTCGGTGACCCAGGCTGTGTTGGCCGCCAGCACCAAGCCCTTGCTGGTGGTGCGTGAGGGCTACGTGCCCTCATCCGAGTCGTTGCGCGTGGCCATCGCCGTCGATGGCAGCAAGTTTGGTCTGGCTGCTGTGCGCTTCGTGCTGGCCCATCGAGCGCTGTTTGGCAGCGGACCCCGGTTCCGTTTGCTGCACGCGGCCAAGAGCGCGACGCCGGAGGCGCCGTTCGAGCAGGCCTTCGCTCCGGCATTGCGCCTGTTTGCTGAGGCCGGCGTTGCTGCGGAGCCCATTCGACTGATCGGCAAGAACGCCGGCGACGCCATTGCTGCCGACGTCGCACGGCGCGGGGACGACCTGCTCGTGATGGGATCGCACGGACACGGGGCCCTGTCGACCCTGTTGCTCGGCTCTGTTGCGACCCGTGTGGCCGCCCGGTGCAGTGCGCCCCTGCTCTTGATCCGGCACAAGGGCCCCCACGCGAAGGGGTGAACATGCATGACTCCACATTGAGGTCCCATCCCGCAACAGGCTGCTTGAGCTGCGTCGGCGGGATCGACCGATGAAGATCCTCGTGCCGGTAGACGGCTCAGAAGGCGCGCTGGAAGCTGTGCGTTATGCGCTGCGCTTGCGGCAGGAGGGTCTGAGCGCGACCTTCCTGCTCGCCACGGTGCAGGATCCGACCTATCTCTTCGAAATGATCCTCGCGCCAGATGCCGACGTGCTGGAGCGAATGAGTGGGGCCGTGGGTTCCCGCGCCCTGGCAGGGGCAGAGGCGCTTTTCGACGCCGCCGGCGTTCCTTTTGATCGCCAGATCGGCTCCGGCGCCGCAGCCCCGACCTTGATCGACATGGCGCAACAGCAGGGTTGCGACGCGATCATCATGGGTGCCCGAGGGCTGGGCACGCTGCGCAGTGCACTGCTGGGGTCCGTGTCACAGGGCGTGCTGCAGGGCTCGCGGCTGCCGGTGACCGTAGTCAAGGACGCCGTGGGAGTTACCGAACCCGGTCCAAAAGCATAGCCTGCGCCACACGGGCCTGGCTGACTTGCCAACAGGCCAGGGCAGGCTGAATCCCATCCCGAGGCGGCGGCGACGCCAGGTTCCGCATGAACTTGCGCCATCCGCGGCTTTGCGCCCTGGCCGGCGGCCGACGCCCCGCCACGTTCACCGCGGCAGGCCCAGCCCGACCCCGGTGATCCGCCCTTGCTCCATCTGCCGCACGGCCAGCACCGCCGATCCCAGCGCGACTGCATCGCCCACCACCGGCGGCCGCTTCAAGGCCTCGGACATCCACACCGCCACCGGCAAGTCGGCACGAGGTGGCTCAGGCAGGCCGTAGAACGCGCACACCTCTGCCAAAGGCAACTGCGGATCGAGCGCGAAGTCGCGGAAGACGGCGCGTGCCGCGCGCTCGTCGTCGGGCTCTGGCAATGCCACACCCAGGCGGCGTGCCAGCCAGCCAATGGTGCCGCCCTGCACCAGCAGCGAGGCGAGCACCACGACAAAGGCGACGTCGAACAGCAGCACCGCGTGCGCCGTGCCTGCCAGCAGAGGGAACATCGCCAGCACAATGGGCACGGCGCCGCGCAATCCCACCCAGGCGATGAAAGTGGTCTCGCGCCGCGTGAAACGGTAGGGCAGCAGACACAACCACACCGCCAGCGGCCGGGCCACGAACATCAGTACCGCAGCCACGCCCAGCGCCGGCCACAGCGACTGCAGCAGCCGCGACGGTGTGGCGAGCAGCCCCAGCAGCACGAACATGCCGGCCTGGGCCAGCCAGGCATAGCCGTCCAGCACCGGCAGCGTGGGCGTCACCGAGGCCATGGCCCGGTTGGCCATGATCAACCCGAACAGGTAAACCGCCAGGAAGCCCGAGCCCCCCAACAAGCCTGCACCCGCAAAAACCGCCAGCCCGGCAGCCACCACCAGCACGGCGAGAACGCCGCCCCCCGCATCGCGCGCAGCGACCCGGTTCAGCAGTACCGCGCCGGCCACGCCACTGACCGCGCCCACCAGCGCACCCCAACCGAACTGTTGCAGGAAACTGATGGCCAGCGCAGCAGCGGCGGCCGTTCCCGCCACCGGTGCAGGCCCGGCACTGGCTGCCAGCAAGGCAATCAATGCCAAGGTCAGGTAGACCGCCATCGGGTCGTTGACACCCGATTCGATCTCCAGCGTGGCCGCCACCCGCTCGTTGAGCGTGACGCCCGACCGGGTCAGCAGCGCAAACACCGCGGCAGCGTCAGTGGAGCCAACGATGGCCCCCAACAGCAGCGCGGTGCCCCAATCCAGCCCCAGCAGGGGCACCGCAGCCGCAGCCGTGATGCCCGCGCTGAGCACAACACCCAAGGTGGCGAGCATCGACGCCGGTCGCAGGCCGGTACGGAACGTCGAGAACGACGTGCGCAGGCCGCCGTCGAGCAAGATCACCGCCAATGCCACATTGCCGACCCAGAAGCTCAGGCGCACATCGTTGAAGACATAGCCGCCGGGGCCGTCTTCGCCAGCCAGCACACCGGCGAGCAAGAACACCAGCAGGAACGAAAACCCGATGCGTGCGGAGAACAGGCCCGCCAGCACGCTGGCGAAAACCAGCACCGCAGCGGCCAGCAAAGGAATGTTCAGGAAGTCCACCAACGCAGTATCTGCGAAGGCAGAAACCGGGGCCGCAGAAGTCAGGCTGCGGCAGGCACAGCGTCTGCATCGTTGCTGGGTTGCGGCGGGCAGCCAGCAGCCATTCCAGTCCACTGATTGCGCCTCAACACACTTGCACCAAGACCGCCATGCACGGCCCCTTCACCGAGTTCGCCACCTTGCTGCTGATCGACACGTCGGCCATCGGCTTCAAGGGCTTTGTGGCGACGTCCATGCCCGACGAAGGCTGGCTGGACCGACCCTGAACCTCAGGCGGGCGTGCGCGCGGCCTTGGCTCGCCAGCCCG
>JBBQMM010000190.1:0-8231 GCA_038328935.1 Burkholderiales bacterium | reverse complement strand
TCGCGCGGACTGCAGCTGACGCTGGTGCTGGGCAACGGTGTGCCCGACGCCGTGCTGGGTGATGCACCGCGGTTGAAACAGGTGTTGTTGAACCTGCTGGGCAACGGCGTGAAGTTCACCGAGCAAGGCGCCATCACGCTGCGGCTGACCGCCGAACCGCTCAGTGCCACGGTCACCCGCGTGCGCTTTGCCGTTGAAGACACGGGCATCGGCATACCGCCCGAGGCGCTGGAAGAGGTGTTCATGCCCTTTCATCAGGTCGATGGCACACGTTCCAGGCTGCGTGGCGGCACCGGGCTGGGCCTGGCCATCAGCCAGCGCATCATCGAAGCGATGGGCGGCCGCATCGAGGTCAGCAGCCAGATCGGCAAGGGCTCGGTGTTCAGCTTCACGCTGCAGTTTGAGCTGGCGCCGCACACACCGCTGCCGAGTGCCGACTCGGACTTCGGCAGTTTTACGGTGGTCAACGACGAACTCAGCGGCGTGGTGCTGCTGGTTGAAGACAACATCGTCAACCGCATGATCGGCGCCGAGATGCTGAAGTCCTACGGCCTGGAAGTGCTGGAAGCCGAAGACGGCGCCATGGCGATGACGGCGCTGGAGCACCAGAAGGTGGACCTGGTGCTGATGGACATTCAGATGCCGGTGCTCGACGGCTACGCCGCAACGCGCCAGGCGCGGGCCCGGGAACGGCGCCTGAACCTGCCCCGTGTGCCCATCGTGGCGCTCACGGCCAATGCCTTCGAGGAAGACGCCGCGCAGGCCATGGCCGCGGGCATGGACGGCCATCTCTCCAAACCTTACTCGCGTGCCCAGATCGGCGAGTTGCTCAGGCGCTGGCTGTAGCGGCGGCTGCAGCAAACCGTGGCCGCCGGTTCAAGTCAGGTCACGATGCGACTGCAGCAGCAGCAGCCCGTCGAAGATCAGCGTGTCGATGGTTTCAAACGGCAGGTCGGTGATCGGACCCAGCTTCACTGCGGCGCCGCCCGACATCAGCAGCATCGGCGCCAGCCCGGTGCGATCGTGCAGGCGCCGTGCCTGGCGTTCGATGGCGCCGGCCATCGCATTGGCGCCGCCGCTCATCAGCGCGTCGCTGGTGTTGGTGGGGAAGTCCACCACCTCCCCGGTAGGCACCTTCAGGCCATCGGTGCCCTGTTCCAGCGCGCGTTGCATGAGCCCGAAGCCGGGCAGGATGAGCCCGCCCAGAAAGCGGCCGCTGGCGTCCAGCGCGTCCACCGTCACTGCCGTGCCCACCATCACCACCAGCGCCGGCCTTGGCTGGCCACTGCGCAGCACATGCCAGCGCGCCCCCGCCAGGGCCACCCAGCGGTCGGCGCCCAGACGGCTGGGGTGGTCATAGCCGTTCACCAGGCCCGCTTCACGTGCCTTGGGCACCACCCAGTGGGGTTCCAGGTCCCACAGTTCCATCTGTTCCTGCACGCGCCGCCGCACCGCGTCGCCAGCCACCACACAACCCAGCATGCTGGTGGGTGTGGGCAGCGACGCCCATTCGCCTTCAGCCAGGTCGTCGATGGTCTCCAGGAAAGCCGCGCCCTGGCAGAGCAGTTCGGAGCCCGGGCGCGGCAAGGCGTAAAGAGCCCATTTCAGGCGCGTGTTGCCGATGTCGATGGCCAGGAAGGTCATGTTGCGGTGGTGGTGTGAATACGAGCGTCAAGCGCGAGCGTATCAGCGCCTGTGCACGGCACCACGGCACCGCGCTGCGGGAAAACCTGGGGCTGCGCTGCACGGCTCATCACCGGCTTGAAGGGCCCGCGCGTGCTGGTGGCATGATCTGCGCTTGACGTTGACGTCGATAAGACAGCTTGATGGCGCAGCATCCGCGGCACGGAGGGCATGGCCTGCGGACCATCAGTCACCGCCATGCACCCCCAGTTACCACCATTCACCCCAAGAGCCCGCCATGACCGATCTGTCCGCTGAGTTCAAGGCCCTGGCCACTTACCGCCCGACACACAAGGTGCGGTTCGTCACCGCGGCCAGCCTGTTCGACGGGCACGACGCTGCCATCAACATCATGCGGCGCATCCTGCAGGGCATGGGTGCCGAGGTCATCCACCTGGGCCACAACCGCAGCGTCGATGAAGTGGTCACCGCGGCGCTGCAGGAAGACGTGCAGGGCATCGCCATCAGCAGCTACCAGGGCGGACACGTCGAGTACTTCAAGTACATGGTCGATTTGCTGAAGAGCCGCGGCGGCGCGCACATTCAGGTGTTCGGTGGGGGCGGTGGCGTCATTGTGCCGGCCGAAATCCGCGAGCTGCAGGCCTATGGCGTGACGCGCATCTACAGCCCCGAAGACGGCCAGCGCATGGGACTGCAGGGCATGATCGGCGAGATGGTGATGCGCTGCGACACGGACTTGTCGCCGCATGCTCCGGCCGATGCCGCGGCCTTGCAGGGCCACACCGACGCCGCCTGGCGTGCGCTGGCGCAAGCCATCACGGCGCTGGAAAACGGCAGCGCCTCGGCTGGTCTGAAAGCCAGCCTGGCCGCCGCCGCCGCGGGCGCCAAAACGCCGGTGCTGGGCATCACCGGCACCGGCGGCGCCGGCAAGAGCAGCCTCACCGACGAACTGATCCGCCGCATCCGGCTGGACCAGGGCGACGCCCTGCGCATCGCCGTCATCAGCATCGACCCCAGCCGGCGCAAGAGCGGCGGCGCGCTGCTGGGCGACCGCATCCGCATGAACGCCATCGGACCCTGGTCTGCCTTCACTTCCTCTCCCACCAAGGACGAAGGGGTGGCCTCGGACAACCGCCAGCGTGTCTTCATGCGCAGCCTGGCCACGCGCGACTTCGGCAGCGAGATCAGCCAGGCCCTGCCCGACGTGTTGAGCGCCTGCAAGGCCGCCGGCTTCGACCTCGTCATCGTCGAGACCTCGGGCATCGGCCAGGGCGACGCCGCCATCGTGCCGCTGGTGGACGTTCCGATGTACGTGATGACGCCCGAGTTCGGTGCCGCCAGCCAGCTGGAGAAGATCGACATGCTCGACTTCGCCGAGTTCGTGGCCATCAACAAATTTGACCGCAAAGGCGCGCAGGATGCGCTGCGCGACGTGGCCAAGCAGGTGCAGCGCAACAAGGAAGCCTGGGGCACGCCCACCGAGCAGATGCCGGTGTTCGGCACCATGGCCAGCCGCTTCAACGACGACGGCGTGACGGCCCTCTACCAGGCGCTGCTGCCGCGGCTGGCGGCACTCGGCATGCCGCTTCCTGCCCGCGGCATGCCGCCTCCCGTTCCTGGCGTGCCGCTTCCTGCCCGCGGCATGCCGCCTCCCGTACCAGGCACGCCGCTTGCGGCAGGGCGATCGGACCAGACAGGCCAGCGCACCAGCGAGGGCAGGCTGCCGCCTGTCAGCACCCGCCACAGCACGCACCAGGTGCCCATCGTGCCCGGCGCGCGCGTGCGCTACCTGGCGGACATTGCTGACAACGTGCGCGGCTACAAGCAGCGGGTGCGCCAGCAATCAACGCTGGCGCGCGAAGTGCAACAGCTGCGCGCCGCCGCCACCATGCTGCGCGTGGGCAAGCCCGACAAGGCGCGCGCTGCCGAGGCCGCCATCGACCTTGCCGAAGCGCGAGAGGCTCGCCTGGACCCTGCGGCGCAGAAGCTGCTGGCGCAGTGGCCCGACATGCGCAAGGCCTACGCCGGCGACGAGTACGTGGTGAAGATCCGCGACAAGGAGATCCGCACCCAGCTGACGCACACCACGCTGTCGGGCAACAAGATCCGCAAGGTGTCGCTGCCCAGCTACGAATGCCACGGTGAACTGCTGAAGTGGCTGATGCTGGACAACGTGCCCGGCAGCTTTCCGTACACCGCCGGCACCTTTGCCTTCAAGCGCGAAGGCGAAGACCCGACGCGCATGTTTGCCGGCGAAGGCGACGCCTTCCGCACCAACCGGCGCTTCAAGATGGTCAGCGAAGGCCTGCCCGCGAAGCGCCTGAGCACCGCTTTCGACAGCGTCACGCTGTACGGCAACAACCCGGACCTGCGGCCCGACATCTACGGCAAGGTGGGCAACAGCGGCGTCAGCATCGCCACGCTGGACGACCTGAAGGTGCTGTACAGCGGCTTCGATCTCACGCACCCGGCCACCAGCGTGAGCATGACCATCAACGGGCCGGCGCCCAGCATCCTGGCGATGTTCATGAACACCGCCATCGACCAGAACCTCGACAAGTTCAGGGCCGATAACAACCGCGAGCCCACCGACGACGAAGCGCAGAAGATCCGCGCCTGGACGCTGGCCAACGTGCGCGGCACGGTGCAGGCCGACATCCTGAAAGAAGACCAGGGCCAGAACACCTGCATCTTCAGCACCGAGTTTTCACTGAAGGTGATGGGCGACATCGCCGAGTGGTTCGTGCACCACGATGTGCGCAACTTCTACAGCGTCAGCATCAGCGGCTACCACATTGCAGAAGCCGGAGCCAACCCGATCAGCCAGCTGGCCTTCACGCTGAGCAACGGCTTCACCTTCGTCGAAGCGTATCTGGCGCGCGGCATGCACATCGACGACTTCGCGCCCAACCTGAGCTTCTTCTTCAGCAACGGCATGGACCCGGAATACACCGTGCTCGGTCGGGTGGCGCGAAGGATCTGGGCCGTGGCCCTGCGCGACCGCTACGGCGCCAATGAACGCAGCCAGAAACTGAAATACCACGTGCAGACCAGCGGCCGCAGCCTGCACGCGCAGGAGATCCAGTTCAACGACATCCGCACCACGCTGCAGGCGCTGATTGCCGTTTACGACAACTGCAACAGCCTGCACACGAATGCCTTCGACGAAGCCATCACCACGCCCACCGAGGACAGCGTGCGCCGCGCGATGGCGATCCAGATGATCATCAACCGCGAGTGGGGCCTGGCGAAGAACGAAAACCCCAACCAGGGCGCGTTCGTCATCGACGAGCTGACCGAACTGGTGGAAGAAGCCGTGCTGAGCGAGTTCGAAAAAATCGCCGAGCGGGGCGGTGTGCTGGGCGCGATGGAAACCGGCTACCAGCGCAGCAAGATCCAGGAAGAGAGCATGCATTACGAGATGCTCAAGCACACCGGCGAGTACCCCATCATCGGTGTCAACACCTTCCGCAACCCGCACGGCGACCCGGTGTCGGAGACCATCGAGCTGGCGCGCAGCACCGAGGCCGAAAAGCAATCGCAATTGCAGCGGCTGGCCGACTTCCACACCCGCCACGCGGCCGCGTCGCCGGCGATGCTGCAGCGCCTGCAGCAGGCCGTCATCGACAACGGCAACGTGTTCGCGGTGCTGATGGACGCCGTGCGCTGCTGCAGCCTGGGGCAGATCACGAATGCGCTGTTCGAGGTGGGTGGGCAGTACAGGCGCAGCATGTAGGCGTGCTGTCAGACGCTGCGTAAAACAGCGTTCGTCGCCGGTGCCCAGACTTTTGATGACGGGGTCGTCTGCAGCAGGGTCGTCTGCAGCAGGGTCGTTTGCAGCAGGATCGTTTGCAGCAGCGGCCGCTTCAGCCAGCTACCCCGCGTGCCGCGCGGCACGTGCTGGACAATGCAGCATCACACCCAGGAGACAGCATTGAAATGGATGCGCTACCAGCACGCGGGGCTGGACGGCTTTGGCACTTTGCAGGGCGACCACGTGCAGCCCTTTCGCGGCGACATGTTCGGCGCCCACGAACCCGCGGGTGCGCCACTGCCGCTGGCCAGCCTGGTGTGGCGCACACCGTGCACGCCCGGCAAGATGCTGGCGCTGTGGAACAACTTTCATGCCGCCGCGGCCAAGAACAACTGGACGCCACCGGCCGACCCGCTGTACTTCGTGAAGACGCCCAACAGCTTTGCGCCGCACGCGCGGCCCGTGGCGCAACCGGTGGGCTATCAGGGGCGGGTGCTGTTCGAAGGCGAACTGGCCATCGTGATCAGGCGTGAGACCTGCCGCGTGTCGCCACAGGCAGCGCCCGCGCATGTGCTGGGCTACACCTGCGCCAACGATCTGACGGCATTCGACCTGCTGAACATCGACCCGGCGTTTCAGCAATGGACCCGCGCCAAGGGCTTCGACGGCTTCGGCGTTTTCGGCCCCGTCATCGACACCGACTTCGACCCCACCCAGCCAGGGGCCGCCGTGCGCACTGTGGTGGCAGGTCAGGAGCGGCAAAACTATGCAATAGCCGACATGTTCTTCAGCCCTGCCGAACTGGTGTCGCGCATCTCGCACGACATGACGCTGGTGGCCGGTGACGTCATTCTGTGCGGCACGTCGGTCGGCGCTGGATCACTGAAGCCGGGGCAGTTGGTGGAAGTCATCATCGACGGCATCGGCACGCTGTCCAACGTCTACCAGCCGGCAGCCGCCTGAGCAAAGCAGCTTGAGCAAGGTGGCCTGAGCAAAACGTCCTGAGCAAAACGACCTGGTCAAAACGTCCTGGTCATAACGTCTCAAGCGCGCGTCAAGGCAGCGGGTACGGCTGCTCATCAGGCGTGTGCAGCGCCAGGCGGCTGAACTGCTCCTGCCAGACGCCGGGCTCGAAGCTGCCGCTGTCGCGCGGCGCCAGGTGCGCCACGATGTCGAAGTGGTTCACCTTGTGGCCTACCGCGGCCATGTCGAGTTGCGCCTTGCCGCTGATGTGCGACATGGTGCTGCGCGCCAGCAGCGCGTTGGCAAACGGTGCGGCGCCGATACCGTCAAGCCCGGTCTGCGGCAGATACAGATGGCCGGCATCCAGGCTGCGAAAGATGCAGCCACAACGCGCCATCAGCGCGTCGCTGCTGCGCAAGGCCGCCAGCGCGGGCACATCGATCCAGCGCAAGTCCATTTCGTAGCCGGTGCCCCAGAGCAGCACGTCGGTGTCCACAATCTGGCCCCCGCTGAGGGTGACGCTGCGGCCTTCGATGGCCAGCACGCTGCCGGGCACGCGATGCAGGCTGCCGAAGTGCGCCGTCATGCGCAGGCGGCCCGGTATCAGCTGGTCTTTCAGCACGTCGAAAGGCTGCTGCGGCAGGATCGATTCGAGGCCGAAGCGCTGGTATCGCTGGCGCATGTCGGCGTTGATGGTGGCGCTTTGTTCGGCCGCCGACAGCCCGCTGTTCTGCATCCGCGCAAAACCGCGCACGCTGCCGGCAATGTGTTTGGGCTTGCCGGTAGGCACGAACCACTTCAGCCCGCGGTACACCCAGGTGATGTGCCTTGCGCCCTGTTCGATGCACTGGTCCAGCAGGTCGAAGGCCGACGCGCCGCCGCCCACCACCAGCACCTTGCGCTCGCGCAGCACGCCGGGGTCGTGCAGCGCGCCGGCATGCCATTCCTGCACCTCGCTGGCCTGCCGGTGCACAGGCGGGACCCGCGGGCGGTTGTGGGCGCCCGTGGCGGCCACCAGGTGGCGCGCCAGCACGGGGCCGTCGGGCGTCTGCAACAGCCAACCGTCAGCGGTGGGGGTCGCCTTTTCCACCGGGGTGTTGAACCGGATACCGTCAGCCAGATCGAAGTGGCGCACCCAGCCTTCGATGTTGGCCAGCACCTGGGGCTGCAGCGCCCCTTCCAGCGGCACGCCGCCCAGGGCCCAGTCGGCCGGGCTGATCTGGATGTCCTGCCACGCCGGCAGCGTGCGCCACAGCCCGCCGACAGCAGGTGCACGCTCGAAGACGAGGGCCCGCAAGCCGGCGCGGCGCGCATAGTGCAAGTGAATGACACCGGCGATGCCCGCGCCGACGATGGCGACATCCAGGGGTGCGGCAACATCGTTCATATCCAGCAACGATGCCACGACTTCAGGCCGCCGGCGTCAAGGCGCCGTGAAGTTGCCGTGAAAGCCCAGCGGCAGCAGATAAGGCAACACCGCTTGCGCCAGCGGCCCGTCTTCCACATGGGCGGCGTCCAGCAGGTTCAGCACCGTGCTCTGCCGGCGGGCGTCGAAGGTGGTGCCCAGCAGCCAGGCGTCGAGTTCGCCCGTCTTGCCGGGCTTGGGCAGCACGATGTGCTCTTCAGCCACCAGGTGTTCGCCATAGTCGAAACGGCGCTGGCGCCCGCTGTGCCTGTCCACCATCTGCACCCCGTGCAGCAGCCCGGCCTGTCGGCCCGGATAGGCTTGCCAGGACGCGCCGGTGACCAGCCAGCGCGCGGGTGTTCCGATGCGCCGCGGGTCCATGCGCGGAAACTCGACCTCGCCCGGCAGCGCCTGCTGCTGCGCGCGGCCGGTCTTCATGTCCAGCATCACCGTGCGCAGCTGCAC
>JBBQMM010000189.1:0-8243 GCA_038328935.1 Burkholderiales bacterium | reverse complement strand
GTCGCGTGCAGGTACTTGCCGCGCAGGATGCCGTCGATGTCGCTGCACGCGACCTTGACCTTGCCCGCGCCGCTCTTGCGAATGGCGGCAACCGCCGGGTGGTCTTGCAGGGCGGTGTTCTTCTTGCTGGGCATGGTCCTGCTCCGGTTCAAGGGGGCGGGGCTGCTGATGAGCCCCACCATCGTCAGCGTACCAGCAACCGCAGGTGCGGCACCGGCCCGTGCGCACAAGGTCAGGGGACGTGCGGCGCCTGTGCGCTGGCCCGCACCCTGCCCGCGCCCTGCCCGCGATCAGCATGCAGGCGCACCGTCGGCAACGCCCATCTCGCGCAAGGCGTCGGCCACCGCCGCCACGGCCTGCCGCATCTCGTTGGCACCGATGGCGCCGATGCAGCCGACGCGAAAGGTCTCCACCTGTGTGAGTTTGCCCGGGTACAGGATGAAGCCGCGTGCCTTGGCGGCCTCATAGAAGCGGCGGAATTCGTAACCGGGGTGTGCCGGGGCGTGGAAGGTGACGATGATCGGCGCCTGCACCTCAGGCCGCAGCAACGGCTTGAAGCCCAGCGCGGCCATGCCCTCGACCAGCACGCGGCAGTTGTCGCTGTAGCGCGCCAGGCGGGCGCAGCGGCCGCCTTCCTCTTCGAACTGGGTGATGGCCTCGCTCAGCGCCACCAGCACGTGGGTGGGCGGGGTGAAGCGCCACTGGCCCGTTTGTTCCATGTAGACCTGCTGGTCGTGCAGGTCCATCGCCAGGCTTTGGCTGTGGCCCGCGCAGGCGTCCAGGATGGCCTTGCGCAGGAACACGAAGCCCATGCCCGGCACACCTTCCAGGCACTTGCCGCTGGCGGCCACCAGCGCATCGAAGCGAATCTGTCTTGCGTCGATGGGCAGTGCGCCGAAGCTGCTCATCGCGTCGACGATCAGGCCCTTGCCGTGGCGCTGGCACAGCGCGGCCACTTCGGCCAGCGGGTTGAGCACGCCGGTGCCGGTCTCGCAGTGGATCAGCACCACGTGCGTGATGCTCGGGTCGGCCTGCAGGTGTTGTTCCAGCACCGCGGGCGACACCGGATCCACTTCGTCCTGCGGCACCACAGTGGCGCGGCGGCCCATCAGTTGCGTCAGCTTCGCTGCGCGCTTGCAGTAGGCGCCGTTGTCCAGCACCAGCACATGGCCATCGCGCGGCACCACGGTGGCCACAGCCGCTTCGACGCTGAAGGTGCCACTGCCTTGCAGCGGCACCAGCACGTGGCTGTCGTGGCCGTGCACGATGTCGAGCAGGCGCCGCCTCACACTGGCGGTGACAGCGATGAAGTCGGTGTCCCAGCTGCCCCAGTCCTTGAGCATCGCCAGCTTGGTGCGCAGGGTGGTCGTCAGCGGGCCGGGTGTGAGCAGGATGTGGTCGCGGTCCATGGCGTGTCTCGCGTGTTGGGTTGCATTGATCGGTTGCGTGGATGGGTTGCGTGGATAGGTTGCATGAATCAGGCAGCCGCCGCGGAACCGGCTTTGCCGGGCCGCTGGGGGCCGCCCCCTTGAGGGGGTGGCGGCCGAAGGCCGCTTCGGGGGTGGGTCAACTCTTCCAGGCCTGTGTGCTGCGGTCCACCCACCAGCCCAGGCCCATGAACAGCAGCGTGGCCACGGCGTTGGCCGCCGCGATGAGCATGGCCATCGCCGCCGCGGCGCCTATTTCACCGGCCTCGTCCAGGTTCAGGATGGCGATGCTGGCGACCTTGGTTTCTGGCGCATACAAGAACACCACGGCCGAGATGGTGGTCATCGCGTTGATGAAGAAGTAGCGCGCGATGTCCACCATCGCCGGCGTGCAGATGGGCAGCGTGACGCGCCAGAAGGTCTTGTACCAGGGCACCTTCATGCTGGCGCTGACGGCCTCGAACTCCGGGTCCAGCGCCTTCAATGCCGTGACGGCGGTGAGGTGGCCGGTGGTGTAGAAGTGCACCACGGTGCAGATGGTCAGCAGCGTGAGCGTGTGATACAGGCCCTGCAACGGGTTGCCCGGCGCGTTGAAGAAGAAGATGTAGGCCAGCCCCAGCACCAGCCCCGGCACCGCCATCGGCAACATGGCCAGCATGCGCACGACCGTGCGCACCGGGCGCGGCCCGTTCGTCTTTTCCAGCAGATAGGCGCCCACGAACACCAGCAGCGTGCCGAACACGGCGGTGCCGCCGGCCATCAGCAGGCTGTTGATGAAGGCCACGCCCACTTCGGCTTCCAGCAGGCCGTAGACATAGTGCTTCAAGCTGGGCTGCAGGTTGTAGGGCCAGAAGGTGACGAAGGAGGCAAACAGCGCCATGCCCAGCATGGCCAGGATGAGCGTGCACACGGCGGCGCAGTACAGCGACATCAGCGCGTCGAACAGCGGCGCCCGCTTGGGCCGGTAGGGCACGGCGCGCGCACTGAGCAGCGCGGTCTGCTTGCGGCTGACCCAGTGGTCGACGGCAAAGGTCAGCAGCGCCGGCGCCAGCAGCAGCAGCGCCACCACGGCGCCGCGGTGAAAGTCCTGCTGCCCGATGACGAGCTTGAAGACATCGGTGGCGAGCACGTTGAAGTTGCCGCCGATGACTTTCGGAATGCCGAAGTCGGTGATGACGAGCGTGAACACCACCAGCGCGGCGCTGATCAGCCCGTACTTGGCGCCGGGCAGCGTGATGGTGAAGAACTTGCGGCGGGCCGAGGTGCCCAGCGCGTCAGCCGCTTCATACAGGCGCGCGTCGGAAGCCGACAGCGCGGTCACCAGGATCATCAGCGCGTGCGGAAAGGTGCTGAAGATCTCGGCCAGCACGACGCCCGGTGCGCCATAGATCTGCTCGATGCCGACGGCGTGCATCAGGCCCTTCAGCACGCCCTGGTTGCCGAACCAGTAGATCAGGGAAATGGCGGCCAACAGCGAAGGCGCCAGCAGCGGCACCAGCGTGATGGTGCGCGCCAGGCCCTTGAAGCGCATGCGGCTGCGCGCCAGCGCGTAGGCAAAGCCGAACGCGGCGGGCACGGTGACGAGCGTGACGACCCCGCTCACCCACACGCTGTTCCACGCCGATTGCATCAGTGCCGGCGTCTGCGCGTAGCTGATGAAGTTGGCCAGGCCGACGAAACGGTCGGCGTCGTCCTGCACCGCCTTGACGAGCAGCGTGGACAGCGGTGCCGCCAGGAAGGCCAGCAACAGCAGTGCCACCAGCACCAGCGCCGCGTGCGCGATGCGTTCTGAGGCATGCACCCGCTGGCGCACGGGGCTGCTGCGGGGCGCCAGGGCCGCGGTGTTCACGCGGGGGCTTTCAGCTGAAGACGCGCATGCGTTCAGGCAGCAGCCGCAGCGGCAGCCGGCTGCCCACTTCCAGCTGCGCCTCGGCCAGGTAGTTCAGCGACAGATAGACGGTGATGGCCTGCGCACCCAGCGTGTCGGCGCGCACACGCACCAGGCAATACGGGCCCATGAAATCGATTTTCTCGATCAGGCCTTCAAACACGTTGCTGTCGCCGGGCACGATGGGCCGCGCCAGCACGTCCTCGGGTCGCAGGTACACACGCAGCTCGCGCCCGTTGGCAGGGCCGTCGGCAGGCTGGTTGAGCGAAGCATGTTCGCACTGCAGCAGCTGCGTGCCGACGCGCAAACCACCTGCGCAGGCGGTAGCCGGCAGGGTGTTGATGCGGCCCACGAAATCGGCCACGAACAAGGTCGCCGGGTCGCGATAGACCTGCATCGCCGTGCCCACCTGTTCGATGCTGCCCTGGTTCATGACCACGATGCGGTCGGCCACGGCAAAGGCTTCTTCCTGGTCGTGCGTGACCATCACGGTGGTGACGCCCAACTTGCGCTGCAGGCTGCGGATTTCGCCGCGCAGCTTCACGCGCACGATGGCGTCCAGCGCCGACAGCGGCTCGTCCAGCAGCAAGAGCCCGGGCGATGTGGCGAGCGCACGCGCCAGCGCGATGCGCTGCTGCTGTCCGCCCGACAGCTGAGCCGGAAACCTGTTTTCGCTGCCCGGCAGCCCGACCAGCGCCAGCAGCTCGGTCACGCGCGCGCGCTTGCGCCTTGGGCACTTTGCGGTTGACCAGGCCGTAGGCCACGTTGTCGAACACGCACAGGTTGGGAAACAGCGCGTAGCTCTGGAACACGATGCCGTAGTCGCGGTCGGCCGGTGGCAGCGCGGAAATGTCGCGCCCGGCCAGTTCGATGCGACCGGCGGTCTGCATTTCCAGCCCGGCCACGATGCGCAGCAGCGTGGTCTTGCCGCAGCCGCTGGGGCCCAGGAAGCAGACGAATTCACCCTGTGCGATGTCGAGATCGATACCCTTCAGCGCCGTGAAACTGCCGAAGTCCTTGCGGATGCTTTGAAGTCGAAGGTAGGGTTCCAAATCGCTATGTCCGTCGTCAAGCTACCCGGCCGCCACGCAGAACCCAAGGTGCCGCAGGAGACGGCACCAAGGCTCCCTAGCCGAGGCACAAACCCAGCGGCCGCCGCGGAACCGGCTTCGCCGGGCCGCCAGCGGCGCCCCCCTTGGGGGGAGGCGACCGCAGGTCGCTTCGGGGGGTTACCTCTTTTCTGACTTGGCGTTGTAGCGCTTGTTCCACTCGGCCAGGATGCGCTCGCGGTTCTCGGCTTCCCAGTAGAAGTCCTTCTTCACCAGGCGCGCTTCGTAGTCCTTGGGCACGTTGGCCAGCGGCGCGGCCACACCCGGCTGCGCGGTGATGGCGAAGTTCTTGCCGTACAGCAGCATGGCGTCCTTGCTGCTGGCCCAATCGGCCAGCTTCTTCGCCGCGTCCAGCTTCTTGGTGCCCTTGTGGATGGCAAAGGCTTCCAGGTCCCAGCCCAGGCCTTCTTTCGGAAACACCAGGTCGATGGGCGCGCCCTTGGCCTTGTTGCTGTTGGCGCGGTACTCGAAGCTGATGCCCACCACGTACTCACCAGCCGCAGCCATGTTGCAGGGCTTGCTGCCGCTGTGGGTGTACTGCGCGATGTTTTCGTGCAGGCCGTCCATGAACTTCCAGCCGTCGCCCTTGCCGTCCTTGTCGCCCCACAGCGTGAGCCAGGCCGTGACGTCGAAGAAGCCGGTGCCGGACGACGCCGGGTTGGGCATCACCACCTGCCCCTTGTAGGCCGGCTTGAGCAGGTCTTTCCAGGTCTCGGGCTTGGGAATGCCCTTCTTCGCCGCTTCAACCGTGTTGAAGCAGATCGTGGCGCCCCAGACGTCCATGCCGAACCAGGCCGGCGGCTTTTTCTTGTCGATGTACTGGCTCATGATGGCGTCGGCGTTCAGCGGCCGGTACGGTTCCAGCATGCCGTTCTTGTCCAGCAGCGCCAGGCTGCTGGCGGCCACGCCCATCACCGCGTCAGCCTGCGGGTTGGCCTTTTCGGCCAGCAGCTTGGCGGTGATGACGCCGGTGCTGTCGCGCACCCACTTGATGTCGATGTCGGGGTAGTGCTTGTTGAAACCCTCCTGGTAGGCCTTGAGCTGGTCGGTTTCCAGCGCGGTGTAGACCAGCAGCGTGGTTCTTTGCGCGAAGGCAGCGCTGCTCAGCGCCAGCAGCGTGCCGGCGGCCAGCAATGCCAACGGTCGGCGGTGAATCGGGGTGAAGCTGGAACGCATCGAAGTTCTCCTCTTGAGGTGCACAAGTAAAGGGCTAACCAGGACCAACCGAGCATCGTGCGGGTCTTGCATGTCGGCCGCATGTCGGCGATGTGTCGGCAATGTGACGGCTTGGATGCAGGGACCGTGCCAAGCCTGACCGCCGCACGCGAGGGCGGGCGGTTGCAGACCCAGGTGCCAATCTAGCCGCCCCGGCCACGGGGTGTCAACGGTGTTTTGCCTATTGTTGACAATCTACGATCAACACATTCCAATAGGGATGCTGCGCTTGCAGCGCCGATCCGAGCCTCGCCGCTGCAAGCCCGATGCCCGTCCATGAATCAGCCCACCATCCCTTCCGCCATCCTTTCCACCGTCCCTTCCACGATTGCGCTGCTGCAGACCAGCTCGCTCACCTCCGTGGTGCAGCAAGAGCTGGAGCGCCGCATCGTGCAGGGTGAACTGGCACCCGGAGACAAATTGATCGAGGCCGCGCTGGCCGAGTCGCTGGGTGTCTCGCGCGGACCCGTGCGCGAAGCCTTCCGCATGCTCGAAGAAGCCGGCCTGGTGCGGCAGGAAAAGAACCGCGGCGCTTTCGTCCGCCACGTGCCGCTGGACGAAGCGATGGAGATCTTCGACCTGCGCGCGATGGTGGACGAAGCCGTGGGTCGGCAGCTCGCCACCAGCATCACGCCCGAGCAGCTGCGCCAGGTGCGCGCCATGGTTGACGCGATGGAGCGCGCCGTGAAAGCCGGCGATGCCGACCAGTACCACCTGTTGAACCTGCATTTCCACGACGCGCTGGTGGCCTTCACGGGCAACCGCAAGCTCACGGCGCTGTACCGGCGGCTCATCAACGAGTTGTCGCTGTTCAGACGCATCAACCTGGCCGATTCGAAGCAGTTGCCGGTGTCGGCCAGCGAGCACCGCGCCATCGTCAAGTCCATTGCCAGCGGCGACGTGGAAGCCGCCGGCCGCGCCATGCGCCAGCACGTGCTGGACAGCAAGGAGCGCACACAACGCAACAGCACCGCGCAGGCCGTGCCGGCGGCTGCCGCTGCGCATCTGCAGGCCGCGCCGGCCACGCGAAAGAGAGTCACCCATGCTTGAAGTCAACGGCCGCCACTACGCGCTGCCCAAGCACCCCACGGTGGTGGTGTGTGTGGACGGGTGCGAGCCCGATTACCTGGCGCAGGCGGTGGCCGGCGGCCACATGCCCTGGCTGAAGCGCCGCCTGGGGGCGGGTGCAGGCGGCGGCACGGCGCTCATTGCCGACTGCGTGGTGCCCACCTTCACCAACCCCAACAACCTCAGCATCGTGACTGGCGCGCCGCCCAGCGTGCACGGCATCTGCGGCAACTTCTTGTACGACGTCGAGACCGGCACCGAGGTCATGATGAACGACCCCAAGTGGCTGCGCGCGCCCACCCTACTGGCCGCGCTGTCGCAGGCCGGCAAACGCTGCGCGGTGGTCACTGCCAAGGACAAACTGCGCCAGCTGCTGGGCAAGGGCATGGATCTCAGCCAGGGGGGCGTGTGCTTTTCGGCGGAGAAAGCCGACCAGGTGACGCCGGCCGACAACGGCATCACGGACGCCATGCAGCTGGTGGGCAAGCCGCTGCCCGGCGTCTACAGCGCCGACCTTTCGGAGTTCGTCTTTGCCGCCGGCGTGCAGCTGATGCGCCGGCCCGCCCATCAGCGGCCTGATGTGATGTACCTCAGCACCACCGACTACATCCAGCACAAGCACGCGCCGGGCACCGCGGGCGCCAACGCCTTTTACGCGATGATGGACAGCTACCTGGGCGCGCTGGACGAGATGGGCTGCGTCATCGCGCTCACCGCCGACCACGGCATGAACGCCAAGGTGTGGCTGGATGGCAGCCCCGACGTCATCTACCTGCAGGACCAGCTCGATGCCTGGCTGGGAGCCGGCGTGGCGCGCACCATCCTGCCCATCACAGACCCCTATGTGGTGCACCACGGGGCGCTGGGCTCTTACGCCACCATCTACCTGCCGGCTGCTGCGGTGGCCGACGCCGCAGCGCGCATCGCTGCGTTGCGCGGCGTGGAGCGCGTGCTCACGCGTGCCGAAGCGGCTGCCGCTTACGAATTGCCTGCCGACCGCATAGGCGACCTGGTGGTGGTGTCGGAGCGCTCCACGGTGATCGGTACCGCCGCGTCGCGCCACGACCTGAGCGCACTGGAATTGCCGCTGCGCAGCCACGGCGGCGTGTCCGAGCAGCGTGTGCCGTTGATCATCAACCGGCCCATCGGCGGGCTGGACCGCAACCGCCGCTGGCGCAATTTCGATGCTTTCGACCTGGCGCTGAACCACGCGCAATAGTGGAACTTCACCCTCGCCTCTCCCCCCTCCCTGTCACTCTCCCTCTCCCTTGAAGGGAGAGGGAGTCAAAGCCGAGCAGCCCTGGACCATGAAGATTGAAGCCCGGCGCATCGCCGGACTAAAAGTCGGCGCCGACGATGGCCTCCCTCTCCCTCTCCCTCTCCCTTCAAGGGAGAGGGCTGGGGTGAGGGTGAAATCCCGGCAGTCTGCCGCCCTTGACCTTTCACCCTCACCCCTACCCTCTCCCTCAAGGGAGAGGGAGTCAAAGCCGAGCAGCCCTGGACCATGAAGATTGAAGCCCTGCGCATCGCCGGACA
>JBBQMM010000188.1:0-8248 GCA_038328935.1 Burkholderiales bacterium | reverse complement strand
GGCCTCGTGGGCGCCGAGCGCGTTGCGCTCCAGGTAGCCGGGCATCTGGGTCCAGTAGATGCCGCGCACGTATTCGCGCCAGCCCAGGATCTGGCGGATGAAGCCTTCGGCGCTGGACAGCGGCGCGTGCCCGCTGCGGTGGGCCGCCTCGGCGGCCGCCACCACTTCGCGCGGGTTCAGCAGCTTCAGGTTCAGCGCCGCCGACAGGTGCGAGTGGTAGAGCCAGGCGTCGCCCGGCCACATCGCGTCCTGGTAGCGGCCGAACAGCGGCAGCCGCTGCTGGATGAAGCCCTGCAGCGCTTGCAGCGCCTGTGCGCGCGTCACCGGCCAGGCAAAGCTGTCCAGCCGGCCGGGGTGCGTGGCAAAGCGGGTGTTGACGAGCGCCATCACCTCGCGCGTGATGGCGTCGGGTTCGAAGGTCGTGCGCGGCGGCACGGCACCCGGGCCGTTGGTGCCGAAGGATTCCCGGTTGTCAGCGTCGAAATTCCACTGCTCGCCCAAGGGTTCGGAGTCGGGCCCGACGCCCTTCATCAGCACGCCATGGCGCTTGCGCTGCTCGCGGTAGAAGTACTCCATGCGCAGCGACTTGCGGCCCTTGGCATGGGCCGCGAATTCGCGCACGCTGCAGAAGAAGTGGCGGTCTTCGCGCACGTCCAGTGGCAGCGCATGGGCTTCGGCCACGGCCCTGATGGCTTGCAGCACGCGCCAGTCGCCGGGTGCCGTCAGCACCAGGCGGGCCGGCTGCAGACGCAGGATGTCGGCTTGCAGCTGGCCCTGCAGGCTGCCGGCATTGGCGGGCGCGTCCAGCCGCGTGTAGTGCAGCGGGCGGCCAGCGCTTTGCAGGGCCTGCGCAAAGTGCCGCATCGCCGACAGGAAGAGTGCCGTGCGTGGTTTGCTCGACCACACATGGGTCGACTCTTCGGCCACCTCGGCCATCCACACCGCGTCCACGCTCGCATCGAAGCCATCAAACGCAGCGGCTTCGAGGTCGAGTTGGTCGCCCAGCACCACGATCAGGTCGCGCAACTCAGTCATGTTGCGGCTTGGCACGGCGACAGGCTTCGGAGCAGTACTTCACCTCCGTCCAGTTCTTCGCCCAGCTTCGGCGCCAGCTCATGGGCCTGCCGCAAGCCACACAAGGCTTGCTCGGCAGAGCGGACTTGTTGCCGCGAAAGGTGGCGTAGTGCAGCGTCATCGACCCGGGGTCCAGGTTGCGGGCTGGTTCACGCCTGCCGGGCCCAGGCGCTGTCAGGACTTGCACAATCCAGCAGCGCTGTGGCCAACGACCGGCCAGACAACCAGGCTCCCTCGATACCGCTGCCGCCCAGAAAGTCACCGCAGACGCCAAGACGCAGCGTGGCATCCCACCAGCAGCCTTCGGCTGACGTGCGGTTTTGCGCCTGGGGCATGGCGTAACGCCAACGGTGTACGGTGCTGTGCAACCAGTTCACAGGACGGCCCAGGTAGCTGGCCAATGCGGCCTGCAGCTGCTGCTGCACCCACTCTTGGGGTTGTTCAATGTGCCGTCGGCTCCAGCCCGCGCGGGCATGCAAAACCCACTGCGCCTGCCCAGGCACGCGCTCGCGGCCCGGGCGTTGGTCGTTGCGCACGACGCAGGCCAGGGGGCCGGCCGTGGGTTGCGCAAGATCCCACTGCGCCAGATCCGATTGCGTGAAATCCGATTGCGACAAACCCGATTGCGCCGCAGGGTCGGTGCCCGGATCGGCGGCCTGAGCAATGCCCATCAGCGTCCAGCACGGCTGCATGGCTGCAACCGATGCCCGGCGGGCCCAGTCGGGCCGGTGCGGGGCGAGCAAGGGCGCAGCTTGTGCGGGCGGCAGCGCCAGCACCACCGCGTCGAAGTTTGCGGCGTGGCGCACGCCGTTGGCTTGCACCTGCCAGCCGAGCGGGCCCTGGTGCAGTTGATCAACCCCGAACGACCAGGTGGCAGGCATGCCATCCAGCAGGTGGCGACACAGCGCCGACATGCCTGGCAGCGGCAGGTAAAGCGGGCCGACGTGCTCGAGCGGCAGGCTGTTGGCGGCCAGCGCGGGCGCCCATTCGACCAGCCAGCCGGCGTGCAGCGCCTGGCCGACGAAGCCTTTGAACGCCTCGGAGCGGGCAGCGATCGCGACAGCGCCGTGGTCGAACCGCGTCGAGCAGGCTTGACCCCGTGCATCGACCCAGTCGGTGCGGCGGGTGGCCATGCGGCCGCCGGGCCCACGGGACTTGTCGAACAGGCTGACCTCGTGCCCCGCCACTGACAAAGCCTGCGCGCAGGCAGCGCCGGCGATGCCTGTGCCGATGACGGCGATACGTTGCGGGTTTGCGATCAACATGCTGCAGATGCTACCTTTTTGTGAGTCATCATGAGTTCGTGAGCAGCTTTAAGCCTCAAAAGCAGGCAATAATTGGAGTCAAAATAGATTCATATCGACGTCATGAACGTCATGAACGTCATGCGCGACAACGAATGAAGAAAAGCCGCCAACCCCACCCACGAAGCCAGAGCCCCGACGGCGCCGAGCACTCGCCGATGCACCGCAGCGGCGCTGTGGCGCAGATGTTGCGCATGCCCGTGGCCACGCTGCGCATCTGGGAGCGCCGCTACGGCTTGACCCAGCCGGCGCCGTCGGCAGGTGGCCAGCGCCGCTATTCGGCCGACGACGTGCGCCGGCTGACGTTGTTGAAGCAGTTGACGGACCGGGGCCACGCCATCGGCAGCCTGGCGCCGCTGGACATGCGGCAGCTGCAGCGGGTGGCTGCCACGCATGCCGAAGCGCTGGCGGCCACGCAGCAAGGCACGCGCTCGGTGGGTGCAGGCCCGCCACCCGCTCGGCCCTGGCGGCTGGCGGTGGTCGGGGCTGCGCTGGGCACCCGGCTGCAGCGGCCGGCGCTGTTGCCTCGCCTGGGCCGGCCCCTGGTGGTGCTGGGTCCGTATGCCGATGCTGCGCAGGCAGAGGCGGCATTGCACGATTCGGACGTGGATGCGGTGCTGCTGCACGAGCCGCACTTGCAGCCGGGCTGGCTGGAATCGATGGCTGCGGCTGCGCCTTCGCTGGCCCGGCTGCCGAAGGCAGTGTTCTACGGCTTTGCTGCCGACCCCGTGTGCGAGGCCTTGGCAACCGCCGGCACGGCCTTGTTGCGCGAGCCACAGCCCGACGCAGTGTTGGTGCAATGGCTGCACGGCCTGTGCGTGGCCACCACGCCCACCACGGCGCCACACCCGGCGCTCCACCCGGCGTCACATCCGGCGGCACAGCACGCCGCCTGGGCGTTTGAGACGGTGCCTCCACGCCGCTGGGACGCCGCCGCCCTGGCCCAATTCGCGGGCCTGCCACCGACGATGGCTTGCGAGTGCCCGCGCCACGTGGCTGAATTGCTGATGCAGTTGTCTCAGTTCGAGTCCTACAGCGCCGAGTGCGAGAACCGCAACGCTGCCGATTCCGAATTGCACGCCTACCTGAAACACGTGGCGGCTGCAGCTCGCGCGCAGTTCGAAGCGGCGCTGGAGCTTGTGGCGCTGCACGAAGGTCTGATGCTGCCTGCATCTGCATCTGCATCTGCATCTGCGGCTGCGTCTGCGTCTGCGGCTGCTTCTACTTCTGGGTCTGCTTCTGCCGCTGCCTCAACCTCAGCCTCAGCCTCAGCCCCTGCGCGGCACCGAAGGCGCGGCGCGTGAAGTCCCTGCCGACCACAGGGCCGGGCCGCCGGCCCTGAGCTGCATTTGCAGCGCCGAGGAATCATCTTGTCCGTCAACGTCCCCGTCTGCCGCCGGACTACCAACCTGAACATCCCCATGCACCGTCTGCTGTTGTCTGTCATCCTTGCCGCCATGCCGCTGTTCAGTCACGCGATCGAAGAACCCGACTACGAAGTCACCAGGAAGTTCGACAACGTGGAGTTGCGCCAGTACGCCCCCTACCTCGTGGCCGAGGTGGTGCTGCAAGCCTCGGCCGAAGACGCTGGCAACCAGGCCTTCCCGATTCTGGCCGGCTACATCTTCGGCAAGAACAAGGGTGAGCGAAAGTTTGCGATGACGGCTCCGGTGACGCAAAGCGCCGCGCCCATGCCCATGCCCATGCCGATGCGCATGGACATGACGGCGCCGGTGACCCAGGCCGCCGTGGCCGACGGCATGCGGGTGCAGTTCGTCCTGCCCAAGGGGGTGACGCTGGCAACGGCGCCCGAGCCTGTGGACCCGCGCGTGCAACTGCGCCTGGTGCCGGCCGCCAACTGGGCGGTGCTGCGCTACTCGGGCAGCTGGTCGCAGGCCAACTATCTGGAGCACCTGGCGGAGCTGAAGGCGTCGCTGCAGGCGCAAGGCGTGGCCACCGAAGGCGAGCCCGTGCTGGCGCGCTACAACGCGCCGCTCACGCCGTGGTTCCTGCGCCGCAATGAAATCTGGTTGGCAGTGCGTTAACGTGGACGTGTTCCATGATCCGGGGTGCTGCCCTGCATCATGAAAGTCAGTGCCAGGCTGAGCAAGGGCGGCTGAACGGCGCCCTGCACAGCAATGCCCGGTCGCCCTCGTGCGCCTCAGCGGGCGGGCGGCGAGGGCGCTTTGGCGCCGTCCCAGGGCAGCATCATGCACAGCAGCAGCAGCTGCTCGAACTCGGCCGCGAAGCGCTCGATGATGCGGGTCGGTTCGGGGCACAGTTTCTGGTCGGTGATGAGACCGAACTGCACCCCGCCCGCGTACGAGATGATGCTCACCCCCATGCCCACGTCGCCCGAAGACGGCACCCAGAAGATGCTCTGGCTGAGCGTGGCGCCGCAGACGCGCAGTGCCGTCGTCGGGCCCGGCACGTTGGTCATCACCGCGGTGGTCTTGTCCAGGAACAGGTTGGACAGCGCCTTCTGCGCCGGCTCGACCAACAGCCCCGACAGCGCCAGCAGCCCGAACGACAGCAGTGGCTGGTAGCTGCCTTTCAGGGCGGCCATGCGCGCGTGCACCACACCCACGCGTTGCACCGGGTTGGTGATGCCCACCGGCACCAGCAACGGCACGAGGCCGAAGCGGTTGCCGAGCTGCCAGGCCTGCTCGATCGGGCGCAGGTTCACCGGCACCATGGCGCGGATGTCGCAGCCGCTGGTGTCGTCGCCCTGCTCGCGCAGGTACTGGCCGATGGCACCGGCCACGCAGCTCAGCAGCACGTCGTTCACCGATGCCCCCAGCGCCTTGCCCACGGCCTTCACCGGGTCCAGCGGCAGCGGGTCGCACCAGGCCACCACCTTGCGCCCGCTGCCGTGGCCTTTCAGGCGCGTCGGTGTGTCGTCAGGCATCAGCGCCATGGCCGCCACGTCGTCCAGCAGGTGCACGCCGATGCGTCCCAGGCCCTTGGCCGCATCCACCGCCTGGCCGGGTTCCACCAGCCAGTGCAGGCCGCGCGCCACGGCGATGCCGCTGAGGTCCAGCGCCTTCACGGCCAGCGCCGTGGCCGGGCGCAGCCACTCGTCGGCGATGCGGTCGGCCAGATGCAGGCCGGGCTCCGCGCTGTCGTCGGCGTGGCCGTGCGCAGGGTGCTGATGGGCGTCGGGCTGCACGCCGTCGTCGGCGATGGACAGCATCACCGAGTTCAGCGCCACACCGTCGCCGATGCAGTGGTGGATGCGGCACAGCACGGCGCTGCCGCCCTCGAATTGCTCGACCAGGTGGAACTGCCACAGCGGGTGCCCTGGGTCCAGCGGCGTGCTGGCCAGCTCGCCCATGCGCAGTTGCAGCACGGCACGCGCCGTCATGCCGCGCTGCCGCGGCAGCGTTTCCAGCACCACGTGGCGAGCGATGTCGAAGTCCACGTCGTCCACCCACTCGGAGCCCAGCGTGCCGCGCACCACCTTCTGCCGAAAGCGACGGAAGGGCAGCAGCCGTTGGTCGATGCGCTGCAGCAACGCGGCATACGGGATGCCGGGCTGCAACAGCCAGACGCCGACGATCATCATCAGGTTGACGTCGGTGTCCATGCGCCGCCACGCGGTATCCACGCGTGACATGGCTTCGTGGTGCGTGCTCATCAGGCAACCTCGGTGCTGCGCACTGCGGTATTTGCCTTGCGACGGCCGGGTGGGCTCGTGGGCGTGTTCATGGGCCTGTTCATGGGCGTGTTCATGGGCGTGCTCCGCTGCGGGTTGAAGGGGTGGCTGCCAGGGCCTTGCGCGCGGCCGGCGTGGTGCGGCCCGCCACCTTGGCCCTGCCGGGGGGGCTGGCAGCCACCAATTCGTCGAAAGTCTGGAGCAAGGCCTGGCCCAGCAGGCGCGCATCGGGCACGGCGGCGCGTGCGGCGGTGAAGCCGAAGCCCATCGCGCCGGCGTAGCTCATCACCGTCAGGTTCAGGCCCAGTCCGTGTTCGGGAATGGACAACGGCCAATAGGTGAGCATGCGCGCCCCGGCCGCGTACAAAGGCACCTGGGGCCCGGGCACGTTGGACACCACCAGGTTGGCCAGCGGCGGAACTTTCGCGGCCAGGCCGGAGCGCCCGTACAGCGTGGCCAGGCCGTGCAACAGCCAGGGCAGGGTGATGGAAGGAAAATCGGTGGGCAGCAGGCTCCTGGCGCGCCCGGACAAGGCCTTGGCGGCCCCTGCTGCGTCGCGGATGGCGTGCAGGCGGCGCACGGGGTCGGCCACATGCGTGTGCAGGTTCACCAGCGTCATCGTGGCCTGGGTCGTGAAGTCGGTATTGCCCGCGGCACGCAATGAGATCGGCATCGCGGCGATCAACGGTTTTTTCGGCACGCCGCCCTGCTGCGCCAGGTAGCGCCGCAGTGCGCCGCTGGCCAGCGCCAGCACGATGTCGTTCAGCTTGGCGTCGTGTGCGGTTGCCAGTGCCTTCAGCGCGTCCAGTGGCAGCGAGAGGCCGGCAAAGGTGCGGGCGCCGGTGATGGTCACGTTCAGGGCGGTGTGGGGTCCGAAGGCCAGGTTCTGACCCATGCCATTGGCTTTGGAGGCCGCCGCCGAAGCAGGGCCGCCTGCGGCGCTGCGCCGGCCCCCTGCCGCGCCCTCCGCTGCACCGCCCAGCGCACCCCCCAGCGCACCCCCCACCAGGCCGGCCAAGGTGCGGACCACGTCGGGCAGATGGCGCACGAACTTCACGATCTGGGCTGCGTCGTGTTTCAGCGCCGCTGCAGCCAGCTCGGCCATGCCGGGGTGCTCGCCAGGTTTCTCGTTACGCGCCGGCACCACGCGGGGTTTGAGCGTGACATCGAACAGGGCCTGTGCCAGCAGCACGCCGGCCTGGCCATCCAGCACCGCGTGGTGCACCTTGACGTAGTAGCCCCGTTGGCCGCTGGCCAGCCCGTCGATGACGTACAGCCGCCAGAGCGGCCGCTGGCGGTCGAGCAGTTCGCCGTGCAGGCGCGCGGCACAGTCCTCCAGCTCGGCCTGGCCACCCGGGGCCGGCAATGTGCAGCGTTGCACGTGGTAGTCGAGGTCGACAGCGCCGTCGTGCACCCACGCCGGGTTGGCAAACTGCAGCGGCATCGGTGCCAGCTTGCGCTGAAAGATCGGTGCCAGGTGCAGCCGGCGCTTCATCAGGCGCTTGATGTCGGTGTGAAAGTCGCCACGGTAGCCAGCCGGCAGCTCGAACAAGTGCAACGACGCCACGTGCATCGGCGTCGCGGGCGTTTCAAGGTGCAGGAATGCACCGTCCAGGCCACTGAGGGGCTTCATTCTCGTGTCTCCTCATGTTGCAGCGGCGCCGGCACTGCGCGAACCCGCGGGTGTCCCCGGCTGCAACAGGCCCATGGTGGGGGCTGCGTGGCGCCGTGTCCCTGCGCTGCGTCAAGAGCCTGTCACAGCGGCTCAGCAGGCGGCGCATCCGGGCGCTGACAATCACGGTACCGCAGCGCCCTCGGCCTGTGGTGCCGGTTTCTCGCATCGTCCACCTCTACCCGTTTCAGCGTCTCATGGCTCAACGTCATTCCCATCGTGGTGAACCCCATCTGTTGCACTCGCTGCTGGAGTGGCGTGCGCTGGCTGAGATGTGCACGCTGCCCTGTGCCGTGCCCTGGCTGATGCAGGCGCCCCACGGCGACGGCCATCCTGTGCTGTTGCTGCCGGGCTTCATGGCTGACGAGGCGACGCTGTTTGCGATGAAGGTCTTCTTGCGCAGCCGCGGTTACGACGTGCAGACCTGGGGCTTCGGCCGCAACGTGGGTTTTCGCAGCCAGCACGCACGCGCGCTGGAGCAGAAGATTCGCCATCTGCACCATGCCAGCGGCCGGCGCGTCAGCCTGGTGGGCTGGAGCCTGG
>JBBQMM010000187.1:0-8308 GCA_038328935.1 Burkholderiales bacterium | reverse complement strand
AACTGGTGCGCAACGTGCTGGTGGCGCACAACGATGTGTCTGCAAACTACTGGGGCCGTGGCATCACGGTGGTCGGCGGCGCTGACATCACGATCAGCGACAACCGCGTGTCGCAGACGGCCATCGGTGCCGGCATTCTGCTGGCCCGGGACGCCAGTTTTGTGACCTGGGGCGTCAACAATGTGCTCGTTCAGGACAACACCATCAGCCAGGTGCAGACGCTGCCACCGGCTTACACGCCGACTGACTGGGACGCATCGGTGCAGCGCACGGGGCATGGTGCGGTGGAAATCTATGGCTTTGTCTTCGACGACGAGCGCGCATTCGCTGATCTGGTGGATGCCACCGCCATGCAGAACATCCGCGTCACGCGCACGACCGTGACCGACGCCTGGGCCTCTGGCGTGCGCGTGGGTGCGGGCACCGGCGTGGCCGAGGCGCTGGTGGGCGGCGATGCGGAGGGCCGATCCGTGACGCGCATGTTCACCGGTGGCGCCGTGCGTCGCATTGAGCTTTCATCCATCGCGATGACCGGCACGGCGTCACCGGCGCTGCAGATCCTGGCGCGCACCACCGGCAGCGACAACATCTACTGCGAAGGCATCACCGACGGCGGGCGCGTGGTGGCCGACGCGGCCTGTGGGGGTGCCAGGCCGGTGGTGACAGGCACCACCCAGTCGTGCCTGCGCTGAAGACTGAGGGCAGCGCCGAAGTCCGTTTTCGCACAGGCTTGGTGCCTGAATGCGCGTGGCGTGGGCTCGGTCTGAGTGTCGCCCGCGCTCAGGCGGCCATCGCGATCAGTACTTTTTCTGGCGACAGTTTGTGGGGGGCGTCGACGGCGGCCACCACGCTGTGCACGGCGCTGCCCTTCGCACTCGTCTCCCGCCGCACGGGCACTGAAAGCGGCGCGCCCCGTTCGTTCGTCAGGCAGGCCACCACGGGCGTCGTGATCGTCGGCCCGCGCGCCACCACCAGCGCCAGCTCGCCCGAAACCAGGCGCACGAAACAGCCCGGCGGGTAGATGCCGAACTCCTTCACCAATGCCGTGGTCATCGAGTGTCCGGGGTCTTGCATGAACATCTGGCGGCTGGCCAGATCGGGTGGCATTGCCGGCCGCGAGGCGCGCGCTGCGAGCTTGGCGGTGTAGACGTCGGCGCGGCGCACCAGCGAGGCGATTTCACCCACCATGCGGCAACCGCTGGGGTAGCCGGTGCCTTCTTCGTTCTCGTGGTGTTGTTCCACGGCTTGCAACCAGTCGGGGTCGGTGATGCCGGCCAGCTCCAGCATGTGCCGGCTGCGCGCCGGGTGGCTGTGCAGGGCTTCACCCTGCGTGGCGGTCAGTGGCGTGAGTTGCCGCGCCAGCACGCCCTGCAGTTGCAGCATGGACAGGTTCATCGTCAGCGCGACCTTGAATGCGCGTTCGGCCTGGAGGCTGTCCCAGGCCAGGCGCTGCGCCACCAGCAGTGTGGTGATGGCCGTCTGCACGGAGCGCTGAGCGCCGTAGTGCTGGTCGGCGTCGCCGGTCTTTTGCAGCACCTGGAAGATGGCCAGGTCGGGGTCGCGTTCAACCAGTGCCTGCACGGGCCCCGATGCCCTGGCCAGCGTGTCACCGAAGGCAGCGTCGGGCGTCTGGCCCAGCAGGTGGTTCACCTTGGCCAGGGCGTCGTTCCACAAACCGGGCAGTTCGGCCCGGCTCGCATGTTTGATGGCGTGGCGGACATCCACACCGGCGCCGGGTGGCAGGAGTTCCGCCAGATCGACCAAGGCGCCGCGTTCGAACAGCGACGTCAGGTGCTCCTGCGATTCCACGCGCTGACCGCGAGCCAGCAGCAAGGTCTGGTCGGCATTGCGCACGTTGAAGGGCAATGGGGCACCGGGTTTGACGCGGTCCTTGACTTGCGACAGTTCTGCAAATTGCATGGCGGGGCTTGAATCGAAGAGTGTGGATGAAGCAAGTGCCGCGGTGGCGTGGCGCGCGATATTGCTGGACGCATCGCCTGGGCAGGCACCCGCTTTTTCGGCCGGCGCGCGCGCGACTTGAAGAGCGGCCTGCAAATGCGGCTGAAAGCGCCCACTGTTCGGCGCGTGACGGCCCGCGTGCCCCCGGGGCGTCCGGGATAGTCCCAGGCGGGTCGCAGGCGGGTGTTGTGAGCTACCGCCTTAAGCTTGCAGGCATGAACGCCGCCAACGCACCCGGTTCCGTGGCCCACCCGGCCGATGCCCATGCCCAGCTGCATGGCAGCTTCCAGTGGCATGTGCCCCAGCGGTTGAACATCGCGCAGCTGTGTTGCCGACGCTGGGCTGAAAGTGCCGAAAGTGCCGCACGCGCAGCGGTGCTCTGGGAGCACGAGAGCGGTAGCTGCGGCACGCTCAGCTACGGCCAGCTGCAGGACCAGGCCAGCCGCCTGAGCCATGCTTTGGTTCGCCTGGGTGTGCGACGCGGCGACCGCGTTGCCATCGTCATGCCCCAGCGGCCTCACACCGCAGTGGCGCATATGGCGCTGTACCAGATGGGTGCCGTGGCGATGCCGCTGTCCAACCTGTTCGGGCCCGAGGCGCTGGTCTACCGGTTGCAGGACAGCGGCGCGGTGCTGGCGCTGGTGGACGAAACAGGGCTGCACAGCCTGCGTGCGGCGCAGCCGGAGTGCCCGGCGCTGCGCAGCCTGGTGGTGGTGGGTGCGCAGCCGGACGAGTCCGCTGGTGAGTCCGGTGGTCAGCCCGCCGGCGAGATGGCCTGGGACGATGTGCTGGCGGCCTCACCCCGCCGCGCCTTCCCCCTGTGCGACACCGCTGCCGACGAAGCGGCGGTCTTGATCTACACCAGCGGCACCACCGGCCCGCCCAAAGGCGCGCTCATTCCGCACCGCGCCCTGGTCGGCAACCTGAGCGGCTTTGTCTGCAGCCAGAACTGGTTTGGTGCCGACGGTGACGAAGTCTTCTGGAGCCCGGCAGACTGGGCCTGGACCGGTGGCCTGATGGACGCGCTGCTGCCCACCTTGTATTTCGGCCGCCCCATCGTGGCCTGGCAAGGGCGCTTCGAACCCGAGACGGCCTTTGGGCTGATGCAGCGCCACGGCGTCACCCACACCTTCCTGTTTCCCACCGCGTTGAAGGCGATGATGAAAGCCGTGCCGCAACCCCGGCAGCGCTTCAGCTTGCAGCTGCGCGCCGTGATGAGCGCTGGTGAAGCGTTGGGTGACGCCGTGTTTCACTGGTGCCAGCAGAGTCTGGGTGTGACGGTGAACGAGATGTTCGGCCAGACCGAGATCAACTCCATCGTGGGCTATGGCTGCAGCTTTGTCGACCCCCGGGGCGGGCGCCGGCCCGCCTGGCCGGCGCGCCCTGGCAGCATGGGCCGCGCCTACCCGGGGCATCGCGTGGCCGTGATCGACGACCAGGGGCACGAATGTCCGCGCGGCACCCCGGGCGATGTGGCCGTGCACCGGCTCGACGTGCACGGGCAGGCCGACCCCGTGTTCTTTCTCGGTTACTGGCACAACGACGAGGCCACCGCCGCCAAGTTCACCGGCGACGCCAGCTGCAGCTGGTGTCGCACGGGCGATACGGCGGTGATGGATGAGGCGGGTTATCTTTGGTATCAGGGGCGCAGTGACGACGTTTTCAAGGTCGCCGGTTACCGCATCGGCCCCAGCGAAATCGAGAACTGCCTGGTCAAGCATCCTGCGGTGGCCAACGCGGCTGTCGTGCCCAAACCCGATGCGGACCGGGGTGCCGTGGTCAAGGCCTACGTGGTGCTGGCTGCCGGGCATCACGGCGATGAGCGTCTGGTCAAGGCACTGCAGCAGCACGTGCGCAGCCTGCTGGCGCCTTACGAGTACCCCAAGGAGATCGAGTTCATCGACAGCCTGCCGATGACCACCACCGGCAAGGTGCAGCGGCGTGTGCTGCGCCTGCAGGAGGAAGCACGTGCGAGGGCAGCTTCAAAGCCGTGACCGGGCAGGGATGGGTGGGGCGGTACGGCACGTCCAGCAGGCCTGCCCCATACCGTGACAATAGCGGGCTGCGCAGTTTCTCAACCCTGGCCGGCAACGGCCCCACGCGACCCCTTTTGATGGCCAATCTCATCGTGCACGGCGGCACACCGCTGACCGGCCGCATCGTCCCTTCGGCGAACAAGAACGCGGTGCTGCCGATCCTGTGTGGCACCTTGCTCACGCACTCGCCGGTGCGTCTGATCGGTATTCCGGAAATTACCGACGTGCGCAAGATCCTGGAGATCTTTCGCCAGCTCGGCAGCGTGGTCAGCGTCGACTATGCGACCGGCATCCTGGACCTGCACCACGAACAGACCCAGTTCGACCCGCAGCGGCACCACCTGCCGGAGGAGATGCGCTCGTCCATCATGCTGGTGCCGGGTCTGCTGGCCCGCTTCGGCGTGGCGCGCATCGAAAACGACGTTCAAGGCTGCACGCTGGGCGTGCGCGAGATCGACCCCCACGTGGAGGTGATGGAGCGCTTCGGCGCGGATGTGGAGCGGCGGCCCGAAGCGCTGATCATGCGCATCGAGTCGGGCCTGAAGGCCAACCACCATTGGCTGGACTACGCCAGCGTCACCACCACCGAGAACTTCGTGCTCTGTGCCGCGTTGGCGCACGGCACCAGCACGCTGATGAACGCGGCCAGCGAACCGCACGTGCAGGAGTTCTGCCATTTCATGACGCTGCTGGGGGCGCAGATCGAAGGCATCGGCACCAGCCGCCTCACCGTGCACGGCGTCAAGCAGCTCGCGGGCGGCGAGTTCAAGTTCGCTGAGGACTTCCACGAGGCCGTCACCTTCATGGCGCTGGGCGCCATCACCGGCGGCTGCATCACCGTGAAGAATTCGGCGCCTGAGCAGTTCCCGCTGATCGACCGCACGTTCGCCAAGTTCGGCGTGCAGGTGGTGCACGAAGGCGGCTGGTCGTACACCGTGGTGGACGGTCCGCTGCGTGTCAAAGAGCCGTTCACCAAGAACATCTTGCAAAAGGTCGAGGCGGCACCCTGGCCTTATCTGCCGGTGGATCTGCTGCCCATCTTCGTGGCGCTGGGCGCCCGCAGCGAGGGCAGTGCGATGTTCTGGAACAAGGTCTACGAAGGTGCGATGGGCTGGACCAGCGAACTCGCCAAGTTCGGCGCCCAGGCCTTCATGGCCGACCCGCACCGCATCATCACCTTCGGCGGCAAGCAGCTCACGCCGGCCGAGGTCGAAAGCCCTTACATCATCCGTGTGGCCATCGCGCTGCTCATGTTGTCTTGCAGCATCCCGGGCCGCTCGGTCATTCGCAATGCCACGCCCGTTCGGCGTGCGCACCCGCACTTCGCCGAGAACATCAGGGCCATGGGCGCGCAGATCGAGTGGGTGGAAGGCGACTGAAGAAGCGGCAGCGCCAGGGTGCCGGGGTTCGGGATGGCCAGGAAGGACAAACACGTCAGCGAAACGCCCGCCACGCAGTGGTTGCGCGCCGCCGGCGTATCCTTCACCGAGCACCCCTACGACTATGTGGAGCACGGCGGCACGGCCGAGTCCGCCCGTCAACTGGGTGTTGCAGAGCACGCCGTGGTCAAGACACTGGTGATGCAGGACGAGAGGGCGCAGCCGCTGATCGTGCTGATGCACGGCGACTGCCAGGTCAGCACCAAGAACCTGGCGCGCGAGATCGGATGCAAGAGCGTCGAGCCCTGCAAACCCGAGGTGGCGCAGCGCCACAGCGGCTACCTGGTGGGCGGTACGTCGCCTTTCGCCTTGCGCAAGGCCATGCCGGTTTACGTGCAGGCCACCGTGCTCGAGTTGCCGGCGATCTACATCAACGGGGGCCGGCGTGGGTATCTGGTCGGCCTTGCTCCGTCATGGTTGGCTACGGTGCTTGCGGCGCGGCCCGTCAACTGCGCTTTGTGAACTGCGGGGTCTGGGCCGGAAAAGCAAAACGGCTTCAGCGAAGCTGAAGCCGTTTGGGTGACCGTCCGGGCGGGTGCCCGGACAGGTGCGAACCGCTCAGGCTGCGCGGCGGCGGGTGGCCACGCCTGCAAAACCCAGAGCCAGTGCCGCCAGTGCCAGACTGGCAGGCTCCGGAGTGGCGTTGACGACCTCGACACTCAATGTGAAGGCGATGGCGTCACCACCACCGCTGCCCAGGAAGCCGAGGTCCAAGCCCAGATTGTTGTAAGGGCCGGCCGGCAGCGAAACCGTGAAAACGGAGCTGGCGAACGCGCCGCTTCCACCTGCGGGGCCGCTGAATACGCTGCCACCTGATACCTCGACAACGCTGTCCAGCAAGCCGTCGGCGAAAAAGCCCGAAGCCAGATTGGGCGTCACACTGCAACCGTTGTTGTCGTTGTCGGTGCAGGAACCACCGAGTGTCAGCTTCAGCGTCACGGGCCCGATGGTCGGCACGATCGGCAACGCCCAGCTGAAGGTGTAGTTGCTAGGCGCAAGAAAATCCAACACGCTCATTGCCGACGTGATGATCGGGTCCGGGTCCATGAACGTGTCGATGCCCTGGATGCCCAGTTCCAGGTTCGAGTACCCTTCGATCACGAATACTTGCTTCTCGCGATTGTCGATAACGCTCTTCGCCTCGACGAAGAAGGTCTGCTCATCGACCGTGACGTTAACGCCCGGGTTCTGGACCACCACGGCTGCTGCCGTGGCAGTGGCAGCCATGGACGCCAGCAAGGCGGCGGCGACAGTAGTTTTGAGTGAAGGGAAAGACATGTTATGGGCTCCTGATGGTGTGCAAGTGCGTTCGAAGCTGGACGGTGAGAGGGACTCAGAGTCGGGATCTTCGACCCGAAACGGCCTTTTTTCTGATGAAGGGAAGGTTAAGGCGCTGATGGCCGCTCGTCAAACCCTGAGATTGGGGGGGGGTAGAGTGGCTGAAGTTGCTATCAGATGTAACAAAGTGGTCGAACGCCTTCGCTGGGGCCTTTCTTGCCCAGGCCTTTTGCCCAGGCCTTTTGTCGGGGCCTTTTGTCGGGGCCTTTTGCCGAGATCTCCAGTCTGGTGAGCAACAGTTCGGGCTGACGGCGATGGGCGCGTAGACTTTCGCTCGATGAATGCGATTTACTTACTGCTCACGATCCTGGCCGCCTATCTGATCGGCTCGCTGTCCTTCGCGGTCATGGTCAGCCGTGTGATGGGTCTGGACGACCCGCGCAGCTATGGCAGCAAGAACCCCGGGGCCACCAATGTCTTGCGCTCTGGCAACCGGGCGGCCGCCATGCTGACCCTGGCCTTCGACGCCTTGAAGGGCTATGTGCCCGTGCTGCTGGTGCTGCTGTACGGGCCGCGGTACGGGCTTTCTTCCACGGCGGCAGCGCTGGCCGGCCTGGCGGCGTTTCTGGGCCATTTGTGGCCCGTCTTCTTCAGGTTCCAGGGCGGCAAGGGCGTGGCCACGGCCGCCGGTGCGCTGCTCGCCTTCAACCCCTGGTTGGGTGCCGCCACCCTGCTGACCTGGGCCATCATCGCCGCCTTCTCGCGCTACTCGTCGTTGGCATCGATCGTGGCCGCCGTCTTTGCGCCTTTCTACCAAGCTTTGATCTGGGGTGTCGACGGCAGCCTGCTGCCCGTGGCCGTGATGTGTCTGCTGTTGATTTGGCGCCATGAAGGCAACATCCAGAAGCTGCTTGCAGGTACCGAGAGCAAGCTCGGGCAGAAGGCTGTTGCCCCCATCGGCCCCTTGCCCGGCAAGCACAGACCTCACCCTCATCACCCCGCCCATGGCCCTGGCAAGACGGCTGGCCAGGGCAAACACAAAAAAGGACACCACTGACATGGTTCAACGATTCGACGTCGGCGCGCGGCTCTCAGAAATGGCGGTACACAACGGGGTGTGTTACCTGGCAGGCCAGGTGGCACCCGATGCCAGCCAGGACATCTCGGGCCAGACCCGGCAGGTGCTGGCGGCGGTGGATGCGCTGCTGGCCCGGGCCGGCACCGACAAGGGCAAGCTGCTGATGGTGCAGATCTTCATCAAGGACCTGGCCGACTTCCCGGCCATGAACGCGGTTTGGGAAGCCTGGCTGCCGGCCGGCCACGCTCCACCCCGGGCCACCGTGAAGGCCGACCTCGCCAAGCCCGAATGGCGCGTGGAAATGGTCGTCACCGCGGCGCTGTGAACGGCTGCCTGCGCTGATCGCATGAACGCGTCCCGCCCGTCCGCATGAACGCGTCACGCCCGTCGTTGTGGGGTCTGCTGGTGCTCGTGCTGACCGTCAGCGCGGCCAGCCAGTGGTGGGCCCGTCACAGCCAGCAAAGCCTGGGGCAACAAGTCGCCGCAGCGGCTGCGACGGGCGACATCCGCATGCTGTC
>JBBQMM010000186.1:0-8320 GCA_038328935.1 Burkholderiales bacterium | reverse complement strand
TCATCTCCGGGTCGGCATTCAGCGCCGCATACAGGTCGGCCAGCCGCTTGCGCGCCTCGGGTGACGTGCTCTTGGGCACGCCGATGCCGCGCAGCGCACCGTCCACCCAGTCCACGCCCAGTTCCTTGAAGGTGGGCACGTCGGGCAGCAGCGGGTGGCGCTTGTCCATGGCCACCGCCAGCGCGCGCACCTTGGTCTTGTTGTTGATGGCGAAGGCGGTGTAGCTCATGGCGCCGTCCACATGCGCGCCCAGCACCGCCATCGTCATGTCGCCGGTGCCCTTGAACGGGATGTAGTTGGTCTTCACGCCGAAGGCCTGGTTCATGCGCACATGCGCGGCGTGGTTGGCGGAATTCTGGCCCGAGCCACCCAGGTTCAGCATGCCGGGTTTGTCCTTCGCTGCCTTGATGAAGTCGGCCCAGTTCTTGATGGTGCTCTGTTCGGGCACCACCAGCGCGTCGGGCGTGTAGTGGTACCAGAACACCGGCGTCACGTCTTCGGCCTTGTACTGCACGGTGCCTTCCATTGGCTGCAGCACCAGATGCGGCAGGTTGATGCCGACGATGGTGGCGCCGTCGCCTGGCAACTGGTTCAAGGTGCTCCACATCAGCGCGCCGCCGCCACCGGCCTTGTACTGGATGATGGTGTCGACAGCGGGGCACTTCTTCTTCAGCACCATCTGCGCGTGGCGTGCCGACAGGTCGGACTCGCCACCGGGCGGGAAGGCCTGCCAGTACATGATGTTCTTTTCAGGGCAAGGCTGGGCCTGGGCCAGCAGCGGCAGTGCCAGCGCGCCGAGGGCGGCGGCAGTCAGCGCCGCGCGAAGGCGGGTGGACGGGGAGGTGTGTGCGGTCAGCGGCATGGCGGGGCTCCGGGGTTCGTGTAGGGCCAAAAAACAGGACTGGCGTCGAATCCCCCTCGGGCTTCCGACGCCAGCGTGCACTGCACGATGCGGGCTCGTGGCATAGCAGCCTATTGGTGGAAGCCCTTGCCGGACGTTGCAAAAGTCGCTGCAGCGCCGTGCGCTTTCTGTGCCGCGCCGCGCCGCCCATCTGCGCCACACGGGCACCGTCTGGAGGCCCCCGCCCGACGCTCGTGACCTGTTCGAAGGGCGAGACCGCGCACCGGGCGCCGTGCAACGGGCCGCCCAGCTGCGACGCAGTATCAGGTTGCCCCGGCCGCCAGCAGCATCTGCACCATGGCGCTGTAGCCGCGTGACCGTGCCAGCTGCAGCGGCGTGGCACCGCTGCGGTCGGCCAGGCGGGTGCTGGCGCCAGCGTCCAGCAAGGCCTTCAGCGTGGCCTGGTGGCGGGTGCCACCATCGCCCAGCACGATGGCTTCGATCACCGCTGTCCAGTGCAGGTTGTTCACGTGGTCCAGCGGCGCGCCGGCCTTGATCAGTTGCCGCACCACGCCGTCGTGCCCCAGGTGCGCCGCAGCGATCAACGCGCTGCCGTCGTAGCGGCTGGTCAGCAGCCGGGCGCTGGCGCCGCCCTGCAGCAGCACGCGCAGGCTTTCTTCATCGTCGGCCACCGCGGCAATGGTCACTGCGTCGTAGCGCCCTTGCTCAAGAGCGGCGTGGTCGGCGCCGGCTTGCATCAGCACGCGCACGGCGCTGTGCTGGCGGGCAAAAGTGGCCACGTGCAGCGGCGTGCGGCCGGCGGCGTCGCGTGCGTTCAGCGCGGCCTGGCCGGTGGCCAGCTTCTGAATGGCCGCAAGGTCGCCGCGCTGGGCGGCGGCGTGCAGCCCCTGGTAGGCCGCGGCCTCGCCGGGGGTGGGCGCCACCTGCGCATGGGCCAGCCCCGCCAACGCGCAGACGGTGCCGGCAGCCACTGACAGCACTGAGGCGGCTTGCCGCAGGCGCTGCAGCGGATGGCTGCTCATGCGCGCCCAGGTGGGCAGGCGCGGGCTCATTTCAGCGGCTCCTGGCCATGCCCGGCGCCGTCACCGCACACTGCTCGCCCAGGTGGCCGCTGGGGCACCACTCACGCCGATGGCACCAGACACATCGTTGCCCTCTTTCAGGGGCGCGCCGCCGCCCAGCGCGATGGTGGCGAGCAAGGCGGCCTGCAAGGTGATGGAGGCGGCAAACTTCATGGATGCTTCTTGCGGGTGGCGGGTGGCGGGCTTCTGGCTTCTGGCTTCGGAGTGCGGTGGCTCAGCTCTAGCCGTGCTGACATTCTTCTTCACCACGGCCAGATGCGACAGACGCCTGCATCGTGGCACACATCTGCGCGCAGGCCCGGAAAGTCTGCGCCAGCGTCTGCACCTGCAGCTTGGCCTGCAGGTGCGCGCACACACACACACACACACACACGTTCGCGCAGGGCGTTGTTCAGGGCTTCGAGCAGCGCATTGTCCTCAACCGACTATTGCAGGCATTCAGATGCGCCAGCCTTGAAGGCACAGTGGCACGCCTGCGCTGTTCCAGGGCTGGGTTCGACGTCGCTCGACTATTCACAGCGCCAGCGACGCAACCCCCACGATTGAAGCGGCGGTCGCTGCTGCTTTAGGGATGGGCACCCGTGGCGGACAGGCGGACCATGCGTGCCTTGCGGTCAGGTGGTCTGTCCGCTTATCTGCCTGGAGCATCGATATGCCTGAAGCCAACATTCTGATCAACAAGGTGGGTCGCTCGGGCCGCCCGGCGGCCATCGTTCTGATCGACCCCGGCGTGTCCACCGACGTGGTGGCTGGGCTGGTGCAGAAGAACCTGACCCGCAACAGGGACCTGCTGAAGAAGCTGGGCCTGAAGGCCTGCCTGGCGTGTATATCGGGCATGGACATCGACATCCGGCAGCGCTACGACATCGACATGCGGGTGCAATTCTGAGCCTCTGCCTATGAAGCAGTCCCGACCGGCGTCGGCCCAGCAGCAGCGGCCCGTGGCAGTGCAGAACGACCCGCCCGCACCTGCACAACAGGATCGGCCGCTACCGGGCGTGGGCGTGTTGTTCAACCCGGCGCTGATCGATTTCGTTGAACAGCATGCGCAGGCGCTGGACCATCTGGCAGTCATACCCGACCGCTGCTGGGTGGACCCGGGCCCGGGCGCCGAGGGGCGGTTTCGACCGTTGCCCGCGCCGCTGGCCCTGCTCGACCGCGTGGCCCAGCAGCGGCCGGTGACACTGCACAGCATCGGCCTGTCGATCTGCAGCGCCGATGTCTTTGACCGCCCCTATGTTGACAACCTGGCGCGCTGGTCCGCGCACTGGCGCGCGCGCTGGGTGAGCGAACACCTGTCGTTCAGCCGCGTGGGCAGCGCGCACGAAGTGAACGCGGCGCTGGCGTTGCCTGTTGCCTACGACGATGAAATGCTCGACCTGCTGGTGCCACGCATCGACGCCGTGCAGCAGCGACTGGGCGTGCCGTTCCTGCTGGAGAACAACGTGGCCTACGTCAGCATTCCCGAGCAGGGCATGGGCGAGGCCGAATTCCTGAACCGGCTGTGTGCACGCACCAGCTGCAGCCTGCTGCTTGACCTGCACAACCTGTACACCAACGCCGTCAACCATCGCTTCAGCGCCCATGCCTTCCTGGACGAACTGGAGCTGTCACGCGTGACGGAGGTGCACGTGGCCGGCGGCCAGTCGATGATGGGCTTTCACACCGACAGCCACACCGGGCCTGTGCATGAAGGCGTGTGGCCGCTGCTGGCTGCCGCGGCGGAGCGCGCCTCAGCGCTGCAGGCCGTTACTTTCGAATTTCATGAATCCAGCTGGCCGATGCTGCACACCGAAGGCGTGCTGGCTCAGCTGGCGCAAGCGCGCGCGGTGTTGGCACGCGTGGCCGCCAAGCGCGCCTTTGAAGAAGAAACGTCCACTTCGCTGGCTTTTTGAAACGCGGCAAAAAGCCCCATCGGAACTGCAACTGCAGCCACAGTCATGTCATTGGCCGGCTTTCAACAGGCGCTGACTGCGATGACGCTGAATGCTGCGCTGGCCGCCGCCGTGCGCCGCCAGGGAAGCCGCCATCTGGAGCCCTGGCCGCTGAGCGCGCTGGAGCGGCGTCGCCTGGTGGCCATGGCGGAGCAGCCGGGCATGGAGCTGAACTGCACGCTGGCACGCGGCAACCGCTTTGCTGCTGTGCACGACGCTTATGCCATGAGCTGTGCACTGCTGGGCCCGGCGCTGCGGGGCGTGCTGGACGCGCTCTGGTCCAGCCAGCTCCCGAGCAGCGTGCAGCTTGCCGGTGATGCCGAACGGTTTGCAGAGGTGGCATGGGCTCATGCCCACACCCTGCCCAGCGACCAGATGCGCGCCTATCTTCGCGATGTGCTCGCCTACGAACAGCAGGCCTATGAACTGGCGCTGAGCGTGCGTCACATGCCCGATCCCGAGCACGCATCGTCGCCGCCTCGGTGGGTGGGTTTTGAACACGACCCGCAGGCCCTGTTTGAGGCCTTGCAGGCTTTTCAGCCGCCACCGGCCGACTTGCCGCGGGCGCCACATCGCGTGCGCCTGGCGCTGGTGGACGGCGCACTGGAAACCGCCATCTTTGAAGAGACAGCACCCGCGTCGTAGGCTGCTGGAACGCCCTCGAAGGCAGTTGGAAGCCGGCACCGACGGGCCTGCGTGACCAGCCTTCGAGTGTTCGGACTCGCACAGACGGTGTGGCGCTGCCAGCACTATGGTTGGGCGGTGTGGCCAGGGATTGGACGTGCAGCACCCATCCGAGCCCTGCGGCGCGGGACCGGTGCAGCTTCTGCGGGCTCCTGCGGCGCAGCCCCACGGCCAGCTGATCATCGAACAGCTGACCGCCAGCACTGGCAGCGAAGCCCGGTTTGCGCGTGCGCCGAAAGCACCGTTCCCGCCTTGCAGTGTTCGCTTCGCGCAGTAGCGCCGTGGCCGGCGCGGCCGCCATCAAATTCAAGGAGACGAAATGACAAGAGCCCTGGGCACTTATGCCGCCGTGTTGAGTGTGATGGTGGTGCTGGACCTGTTGTGGCTGGGCGTGGTGGCCAAGCCGCTGTACCAGCAAGCCATCGGCCACCTGATGGCAGAAAAGCCCGTCATACCGGTGGCACTGCTGTTCTACGCCCTCTATGCGCTGGGCCTCACCGTGTTCGGCGTGTGGCCCCATGCCGACACGCCCGGCTGGCGCACTGCGCTGATGATGGGCGCGCTGTTTGGCTTCTTTGCCTACGCCACCTACGACCTCACCAACCTGTCCACGCTGAAGGGCTGGCCGGTGGGCATTGCCCTCATCGACATGGCCTGGGGCACGGCGGTCAGTGGTGTCAGCGCGCTCGCCGGCAAGCTGGCGCTGGACCGGCTGCCGCCCTGACGGCCCGTGGGCGGTGCGATGGCCCGCTGGCGGTGTGAAGGCCGTCGGGCCCACGCCCGCATCCAAACAGCACGCTCCAGCGTATGGGCCGACACCCACCCCTCTTTTTCTGGAGCCCCACCATGACCGCACATCCCGTCACCTTTCAACGCGCCGCGCTGGCCAGCGCCTGCCTGCTGGCGCTGGGCCTGGGCCCGGCCGTTCATGCGGCCACCGTGGACATTCCATTTGAAGGTGCTGGCAACGTGGTGGTGTTCGACCCGCTGGCCGGCACGGGCGGCTGGGTGGGCTCGTTCGACGAGGTGCTGGCGCCTGGCAACCCAGGCCCCAGTCGATCGTTCGTGTCGGTGGTGACCTTCACCTTCGATGCACTGACGCAAATGCTGAACGGCCAGTTTGAATTCACCAACGCGCTGGACCTGAACAGCACGCTCTTCGGCACCGTGCTCGGCAGCGCCTTCAGCCCGCTGGAGCCCGGCGGCCAGTTGTCACTGGACTACTCGGTGACCGGCGGCAGCGGTGACTACCAGGGTGCCCGGGGTTTTGGCCTGTCGTTCCTGACCTACGACGTGACCGCCACCACCTTCAACAACTACAGCGAACAAGGCCTGCTGGTGGTGGAAGTGCCGACGCCCGCCACGCTGCCTCTGGCCGCTGCCGGCCTGGCCCTGTTGGCACTGGCGCACCGGCGCCGTTCATCGTGGGCCGCCCGCTTGATGAATCGGTAGACCGACCAGACACTGGATCGGCCGGACGGTAGATCGAGGCTGGCGCCTGCGCTGCAAAGCGCGACCTGGCCTGCTTCAAAACGTCAGGTTGTCCTACCCGCTTACGGGGACACAGCGTGAATCATCGCTGCTCAAAACCCCAGGAGTTCGAAATGACCGACCCAAGAAATGTTGCTCACGACAAAAAGGTGCAGCAGGAAAAAAAGCACCAGGGCAAAGAAGTTGCACCCGGCGCCGACAAGACGCCTGAGCCGGGCAAAAAGACCCGTATGGAGCATCACGCCTCTGACACGCCAAAGACCCCGGACGAAGCGGCGCCCGTCCCCACCGGCGAGAAGACGCTTGAGGAAGGGCGAGCGCTGCACAAGTCTTGAGCCGCCAAAGCCCCCAGCAAAGTCTGCCGGCTTTTCCTGGTCGGCGACCCGGCCAACGTATTGCCATCTGTTGGGTTGAGCACAGACAGCACTCATGCTTCAGGTGTATTTACTTCGACATCCGACAAGCACGCCGAAGGAGGCAACCCATGAACCAACCCGAGACTGCGCACATCGAACCCTCGAAGCACTCCACTGATGAGGTGGACGAAAAATTGAGAGAAGTCGAGCGCAAGATCAGCGAAGCCCCTGGGGCTGGCGCGCCGACCATCAAACCCATAGACCTCGGAAGTGATGGCAAACCCGCAACCGAGACGCAGGCGAACGAGCGAATCTAGTTTCATAGCGCGGGGAGGCAGGCCACTGTGGCGCTGCTTTGGCGGGCGCGGCAACCGTCGAGTGCCGGCACTGCTGGAAACCAACGTTCGAGCTAATCAGCATGCCGCCGCGGGTTCCGCCTGAGCGATGGACATCACCGGCCGACGCCGGTTACTGCGGTGAGGCCGCCAGACCGCTTCGGGATTTGTCCGAGCGATAGGCAGCAATGTGTGAGCTGCGCCGCTTGGCTGCCTGCACCCCTGTGTTGGGCGTCAGCTTGGGCGAGTGGGCAGGCGCCACTTTCGGTGCGGCACCTAGCGAGCGATCTTGCGTTCGATGCTCGCTACTGCGCCCGCGCGAAGCGTGATTATGGTGAGCGTCTGGGGATCCCGGTAGTGCGGGAAGTAAGACCATGTCTTCTCTTCCGGCTGTCCCTTGATGTTCTTGACGAGAGCCTCATGATCAGGCTTGCCGATCTTGAGCAGAACTTCGCCTTCACCCATCCCTTCGCGTAAAAAGCCCCGATCGCGAGCGTCAACAGCCAGCGCAACGGCTGGCGAAATCGCTATCACGCCAGCAATTAGGGTTTTGAAAAGAGTCATGACTTGATTCCTCACTTTTGAAGCACTACCGTCTGCGGATGAATCGAGCGTGGCAGCGGGGTTCCGATTTCTAGCGTTGGCGACAGTGCGCTCCGAGCACCTGTTCTCGCTGAAGCAGGCGATCGACGCGTTCGACTTCATCGGCACACAACTGGCCGAGTGCGACACCGCGATCGAGCAGCAACTGCAGGCCCTGAAGGTTCACGACAGCGAGCCGGCCAAGGGCAAGAGGCGCGGCCGCGCCCGCAATGCGCCGAAGTTCGAGCTGCGCACGCAACTCTTCAAGATGTACGGCGTGGACCTCACGCGCATCGACGGCGTCGACGTCACCACGGCGCCGGCCGTCATTAGCGAGACCGGGGCAGACATGTCGCGCTTCCCGACTGTGGGGCACTTCACGAGTGGGCTGGGCCTGTGCCTGGGCACCAAGAGCACCGGCGGCGAGGTCATGAGCGGCAAGACCAAGCGAGTGGCCAACCGTGCGGCACAAGCGCTGCGTCTGGCCGCCGCCGCACTGCGAAGCAGCCAATCGGCTCTGGGGGCGTACTTCCGGCGCATGTGCTCGCGCATGGACAAACCCAAGGCCGTCACCGCCGCACCCCACAAGCTCGCGCGACTGATCTACACGATGCTGACCAAGGGCGAGGAATACCCCGACCAAGGACAGACCTACTACGAGGAGCGCTACCGCGAACACGTGCTGCGCCAGCTGTCCCAGCGCGCCAGCAAGCTAGCCATGAAGCTCGTCGCTGAACCGCAGCCCGCGTAAAAAATGCATTCGAAATGAACCACTTGAGGGGTGTTTCTCAAGAGGCCGCACCGCGGGTGACCGGACGGTGTTCATTTGACCTTGACGGCGACGGCCTCGACTTCCAAGAGTAATGCGGGGTCGACGAGTTGCGGTACGAAGACAGCAGTGGAAGCAGGACGGTGACTGCCGAAGTTGCGTTGACGAACTTCGCGCATGAGCTGCACGTCTTGGCCTGAAACAATAAAGGTGGTGAGTTTGACG
>JBBQMM010000185.1:0-8332 GCA_038328935.1 Burkholderiales bacterium | reverse complement strand
CCGGCATCAGCGGTGTGAAGGTGTTGGAACTGCCGCCCAGGCCGTGCACGCACACAACGGCGTCGCCTTCGCCTTCGTCTTCCACCACCATGCGATCAAAACTGTGCAGGGCCATCAGGCGAACCGGTTTTCGATGGCGCCGATGCCATCGATCTCGATCTTCACCACATCGCCCGGCTGCAGCCAGCGCGGCGGCTCGAAGCCCATGCCCACGCCCGCAGGTGTGCCGGTGGCGATGACGTCGCCCGGGTGCAGCGTGATGCCGCGCGAGCAGGTCTCGATCAGCGTGGCGATGTCGAAGATCATGTCGCGCGTGCGCCCGTCCTGGCGCAACTCGCCGTTCACCCAGCCGCGCACCCGCGTGTCGCGGCCGTCCAGTTCGTCGGCAGTGGTGATCCACGGCCCCATCGGGCAGAAGCTGTCGAAGTTCTTGCCCAGGTCCCACTGCGAATGGCGCACCTGCACGTCGCGCGCCGTGACGTCGTTGACCACGGTGTAGCCGCAGACATGGTCCATCGCCCGCGAGCGCGGGATATTGATGCCGCCGCGGCCGATGACCACCGCCAGTTCGGCTTCGTAGTCGATCTGTTCCGACACGGCGTGCCCTGGCATCTTCACCGTGTCGTGGGGGCCGACCACGCACTCGCCGAACTTGGTGAACACCATGGGCCAGGTGTGCTCCTTGGGCAGCGACTCGCGAAACACCGTGGCCGCCAGCTCAGCGGCGTGTGCACGGTAGTTGCGTCCCACGCACAACAGGCTGCGCAGGGGCTGCGGCAGTGGGGCACGCAGTTCCACCGCTTCGATGGGCAGGCGCGGACCGGTGGCGCGCGGCAGTGCTTCGCCCCGCGCCAGCAACTCGATGAGGCGCAGCACACCGCGACCGGGCTCGGGCACGGCCAGGGGCGTGACTTCACGGCCACACGGCGTCACCGTGCCCGCGTGATACGACCCACCCCATTGCCAGCTGGCCATGCGCATACGTGCTTGTCTCTTGGTGCCCGGCGGGATTGACCGCGCCCTGCTGTACCCAGGACGGCCCGTCGGTGTTGTTTTCGATTTCCGCTGCATGAGACTTGCGTCTCAAATCGGGATGGGTGCATCATAGGTGCGGGGCCATTCCGCTTACAAGAAGGACACGGGCGCAAAAGCCTCCGGACATACCCGCATGACCCGCCTCAAACACAAAGTCACCGAAGCACCACCGCCACCGGCGCGTGGTGTCAAGGCGTCCACCTTCAAGCTGCTGCTCGACACCGCGATGCAGTTGATCCAGAGCCGCGGCAACATACCGTCGGTGGCCGAGGTGGCGCTGCACGCCGCGGTATCCAGAGCCACCGCCTACCGCTACTTCCCCACCCGCAGTGCGCTCATCACCGCCGTCATCGACGCTTCGCTGGGCCCCGTGCGCACCATCGCTTCCGACCACGCCAGCGGGCGCGAGCGTGTGCGTGAACTCTTCGTGCGCACCTTTCCGCGCTTCACCGAGTTCGAGCCGCAGCTGCGCGCCGCCGCGCAGCTGTCGCTGGAGCAAAGCGCGCTGGAACGTGCCGGCCTGCTGGAAGAAGAGCCCTACCGCCGCGGCCACCGCATCCGCATCCTGGCGCACGCCATCGCACCGCTGGCGCCGCAGCTGCCGGTAGCCGTGCGCGAGCGGCTGCACCGCGCCTTGTCTGTCGTCTACGGCATCGAGCCTTATGTGATCCTGAAGGACATCTGGGGCCTGCCCGACCGCGAGGTCGAGCGTGTGGCCCTGTGGATGGCCGATGCCTTGATCGACGCCGCACTGCGCGACGCGGCAGCTGTGGCTGCTGATGCCGTTGCCGTGCTTCCCAAGCCCGCAAAGCCCGTGGCCAAGCGGGCGCGCCGCAGTGCATCGGCGGCCGCCGCGGGAGCCCGCCAGTGAAGCCTGCACAAGCCCGCCGTCCGCATCACCCGCCCGCCTGGTACGACGACCAGTACAACAACCGCGCGCGCATCCCCGGGCACCCGGCGATCCTCCAGCACTGGTTTGAAAGTTCAGCGCAGGCGCGCGCCGAACTGCCTTGCGAACTGGATGTGCCCTACGGCCAGGCCGACAGCGAAAAGCTCGACATCTTCGGTTCGCGCAGCGCCCGGGGTGCACCGGTGCTGGTCTACATCCACGGCGGCTACTGGCGTGCGCTGGACAAAAGGGACCAGTCCTTCGTGGCCGCGCCATTTGTCAAGGCCGGTGCCCTGGTGGTGTTGCCAAACTACGCGCTGGCCCCGGCGGTCAGCGTGCGCCACATCGTCTTGCAGATGGTGCAGGCGCTGGTCTGGGTGCACCGCCACATCCAGGCGCATGGCGGCAACCCGAAGCGCATCGTCGTGGCCGGTCACTCGGCAGGCGGGCATCTGGCCGCGATGATGCTGGCCTGTCGCTGGCCGGAGGTGGCAGCCGATCTGCCGCCGCAGTTGCTGCGCGCTGCGCTGTCCATTTCGGGTGTCTTCGACGTCGAGCCGTTGCGGCACGCGCCTTTCCTGGCGCCCGATCTGCAACTCACGGCCGCCCAGGCGCGTGCGTTGAGCCCGGCGCTGATGGATGCACCGCAGCGCGGCCATCTGTTGGCTGTGGTGGGTGGTGAAGAGAGCGAAGAGTTCCACCGCCAGAACCAGCTCATTCGCCAGGCCTGGGGCCAGCGCGCGGTGCCGGTGTGTGAATCGGTGCCTGGGCGCAACCACATGGACGTGTTGAACGCCCTGACCGAGCCGGGCCTGCGATTGCATGAGCTGGCGATGGGCTTGCTGTTTGACGGGCCCGCCACCAGGCGTTGACCGCAGGCGGCGCCATCCCCCGGGGGATAGTGCGCGCTGCAAGGCACGCGCCGGAGCAGCGCGGCCTTGGGGACGCTCAGAACACCCGGTGCTTCAGATAAGCGGCCTGCGGGTCCATGCCGGCGCGGATGGCCTTGACCATGTCGCCTTCGGTGGCGAGTTTCTTTTCTGCAGCGGCGATGACGGCCTGAACGTGCGGGCCGGGGATCAACACGATGCCATCGCGGTCGGCCAGCACGTGGTCATCGGGCAGCACTTGCACGTTGCCGATGGCGATGGCCTCGCCATAAGCCTCGGCGCGCCAGGCGCACACGATGTCGATGGGCGTGGCGTAGCGCGCAAAAACCGGGAAGCCCTGCGCGGTGATGTCTGCGATATCGCGGCAGCCGCCGTCGGCGATGTAGCCGCGCACGCCCTTGATCTGCAGCGCCTCCGCCGAGAGCCCGCCGAAGAGCGCGCGCACGTCGTCCTGCGGCTGGCAGATGACGACGTGGCCGGCCGGCGACTTCGACAGCAGCCCGGCCCATTCGTAGAGCGTTGTGTGTTTGTCCAGCGTCGGGTCTGGCCTGCCGCGCACGGTGAAGACGGGGCCTGCGGCCTTCATCCGGGGGTCGAGCGCGGTGATGGTGCGCGGCAGCACGCGGATCGGCAGGCCCTGATCCTTCATCACGTCATGGATGACCGAACTCGTGCAGGCCTGCAGCCGGTCAGCCAGGCTGTTGCCGTCCAGCGCGGGCTGGAGGCGAGGGCGGGAGCTCTTCAGGGCTGGCGCGCGGTCGGTCTTGCTCATGATGAAGTTGGTCCTGGTGATGCTCTGTGGATCAGGTGCTGCGCCGCGGTCGGAAGAGGGGTCGTGCCGGTCCGCAAGCGGCAGCTGCTAAGGAGCGGGTGTGAAGCCCGGCACGCCGAATTGCCACAGCAAGAAGCTGTAGAGGTCGGCGGTTCGGGCCTGCAACTGCTCGCGTGTGCTGCCTTGGCCGTGCCCCGAGTCGTATTCCAGCCGCAGCAGCACCGGCTTGCCACTGCTGGTGGCGGTGGCCAGGCGCGAAACGAACTTGGCCGACTGCCAGACGTCGACGCGGATGTCATTGACGCCGTGGATGGCCATCACCGCGGGGTAGCGCACGCCGTCGCGCAACTGGTGGTAGCTGCTCATCGCCAGCAGGCCCTTGAATTCGGCCTCGACCTTGAAGCTGCCGTACTCAGGCACGTTGGCCGGGCCGTTGGCCGAGGATTCAACGCGCATCGCGTCCATCACTCCCACGACTGGCACGGCGGCGGCAAACAAGTCCGGCCGCTCTGTGATGGCGCCACCGACAAAGATGCCGCCGGCGCTGCCGCCATAGATGGCCATGCGCTCGCTGCGCGTGTAGCCGTTGGCCACCAGCCACTCGGCCGCCGCAATACCGTCTTTCCAGGTGTTGGGTTTGGTCGCTTTGCGACCCGCCTCGTGCCAGTCTTTGCCCAGCACGCCGCCGCCGCGCACATGCGCGGTGGCCCAGATGCCGCCACGTTCCAGCCAGGCGTAAATGCGCGGGTTGTAGAACGGATCGTCGGTTATGCCGTAGGCGCCATAGCCGTAAACGATGGTGGGGCTGGAGCCATCCAGCCGGGTGCCTTTTTTCATCACGATGGACAGTGGCACCAGCGTGCCGTCATGGCTCTTGACGAGCACCTCGCGCGACTCGATGTTGCTGGGGGTGTCGAAGGCGCCGTCCTTGGCCAAAGACAGGCGCGTCACACTGCGCGGTCCTACCGCGTAAGGCTTGGCCGCCGCCACCCAGGACGCCAAGGTCACGATCACGCCTTCGCGTTTGGGGTCGTGGCCGCTGATCTGCACCGCGCCCTCCACCGGCAGCTGCACCCGTTCGGGCACTGCGCCGCTGCGGTGCGCCAGACGGTACAGCAGCGTGTTGACGCCTTCGCGGCGTGTGAAGTACAGCGCATCGGCCGCGGCGGCGATCTGCGCGATGGAGCCACTGCTTTGAGCCACCGCCACCTCGGCTTCAGCCAATGCAGGCTTGTTGGTCAGCGGCGCGCGCAAGATCTGGTAGCGCGGCGCGCCCTTGCTGGACAAGAAGTAGATGAAGTTCTGGCCGGCGCTGACGCGGGTGACTTCATCCGCTGCTTTGACGACGCTGCGCCAGCGGGTGGGTCCCGCTATGGCGGCCTGCAGTTCAGTCGCCAGCAGCGTGATGTTGCGGTCCACACCCATGCCCACCCAGGCCAGGGCCAGTGCGGTGCCTGGCAGCGGCTGGATGCTGGGCCAGGCGTAAGCCGGCAGCGCCAGTTCAGGGTTGCGGCTGGGGCTGAAGACCGGCCGGTCGCTGCCCTTGCCGTCCATCGCTCGCAAATCGTGAAAATGAGCGGTGCGGTCTTCGAAACGCCTCTCGGGCGGCAGGCGTTCATAGCCTGCGGCCAGGCGCCCGTAGAAAAATCCGCTGCCGTCTTCGAGCCAGTTCACGCCGCTGTAGCGGATGCGGTCTATGGGCTCGATCAAGGCCCGGCGTGAGGCCACGTCGATGACGTGCAAGGTGCCAATTTCCTGCCCACCCACCTGCACGGCATAAGCCAGCTTCTGGCCATCGGGCGAAGGCGAAAAGTCCATGATGGCGCGCGGCTGGCCGGGTGTGGACGCGGTTTGCGGGTCGAACACCACGGTGTCATTGCCTGCTGCTGCGGCGCTTTCGCGCCAGACCAGCTTGAACTGGCTTTCGCCCGGATCGCGCCGCAGGTAAAACAGCCGGCCGCCCTCGGTCAGCTCCATCGACGACACACTGCCACCGGCACCGTCTTCAATCACCTTCATGCGATCAAGCAAGGCCTGGCGTTCCGGGATGCGCTGCAGGATGGCGTTGGTGGCGTCGGCCTGGCCGCGCATCCACTGCTGCACCTGCGGGTTCTTGACGTCTTCCAGGAAGCGGTAGGGGTCCTGCACATCCACGCCCCAGTGCAGGTCCTTCACCATCTGCACAGGCAAGGGCGGCGGCACGCGGACGCCAGCGGTTGGTGCCGGTGGGGTGGCGCAGGCCGTCAGCAGCAGCGTGGCCGCACAGAGCGTTGGGTTCAGGACTGAGCGGAAGTCGCGTTTCATTTTTCTCTCCTTGGTGGACCCCATGCAACCGTCAAGACCGAAGTGTGCTTCATCCGGGCAGGGGCCATTTCAGGCGGCCTGGGGGATCCCGGTGTGGCGCCGCTATGACGCCGCGCTGGCAACGCGGGCCAGAATCCAGCTCATGAGCGAAGCCCTGACCTACCTGCTGAAGGCCCGGCCCGATGCCGTGCCGCATTACTTTGCGTTCTTGAAGGCCTGCGGCACGTACCTGGACCCGAAGACGCGCAACCTCATCAGCGTCATCACCAAGGTCGACGCGCAGACCGAGCGCGGTTTCAAGCAGTACCTGAAACGCGCGCTGGCCGAAGGCTGTTCGCCGATGGAGGTGCTGGACGCCTTGCTGATGGCCTTTCCGACCTTGGGTCTGACGAAGATCGTCTGGGCGGTGGACATCATCCTGGCCATGGGCCTGCCGGGTTTCGACCTCGCGGCGCTGGCGCAGCAGGCGGGGCCAGGGTCTGCGGCGCTGAAGCAGGCGCCGGCGCCGGCGCAGGAGTTTGCGGTGCTGAAGCAGCCGCTGGCACAGGAGTCTGCGGTGCTGAAGCAGCCACTGGCACAGGAATCTGCGGCGCTGAAGCAGCCGCTGGGGGTGTGGCATGACGTGTTGGCCACCAGGGGCTTCCTGGTTGGCGACACCCAACACGTGGACTGCGATGGCCGCAGCCTGTTTGTGCACCGCGCTTCAGCAAAAGACTGGCAGGTCTGCGACAGCCTCTGTCCGCACCAGTCCACCAACATCCCGCACCTGGCGCTGCAGGGCCACCGGCTGATCTGTCCGAAACACGGCTGGACCTTCGATGTGCGCAGCGGCGACTGCACCGCCATCGGCGACCGCGGGCTCACCCGCTGGCCGCATCGGGTGGTCAAGGGGCGCTTGTTGGCGCAGTGGTAGCGGCAGTCTTAACGGCAGTCGTAGCGGCAGTGGTTGCGGCAGCCGCGGCGGGCAAGACGCCGGAGGTCTGCGGTGCTGCCCCCGACTGCAGCTTCTTCCAGGCCTGGAATCCGCCGGCCACCGACAGCGCTTTCGGGTACCCCAGCTCGCGCAGCATCTGCGCCGCATACAGGCTGCGCCGGCCGCTGTTGCACAGGCACAGCAGGATGTGGTCGCGGCCGTGGTGGGCCTGGTTCACCAGCTTGATGAAGCTCAGCGCATCGAACTCGGTCGGTGCGCCGGCGTCCAGCACTTCCTGTTCTTCGGTGCTCAACGTTTCACCCAGGATGCGCTTCACTTCGAACAAGGGCACGTGCACGGTGTCGGGCACGCGGCCCTTGACCTCCAGCTCGAAGGCCTGGCGGATGTCGAAGATGGTGGCAAGCCCCAGCTGACGCAATTCGAGTGAACTGGCCAGGCTGATCTCCAGCACCGCGCGGTTGGCCGGGCTTTCAACAGACTGGGTGGGTTGGGGCAGGGATTGCATGGTGCGGGCTCGGTGCAAAACCGGCGATGCTACGCCGGGAGCGCGATTGCGATTTTTCGGCCGGCGGTCGCGGCGATCAGGCCAGACCCGGGTTGCCGGCCTGCCCCACGATCTTCGGCGTGTTGATGCGCCGCGCCTTCACATGGCCGCCGCTTTGTGCCTTCAGCCAGGTCTCCAGCAGTTCCCACACCGGCTTGTTGCCGGCCTTGGACGCCTCCTCGGCCACCGGCGCCCAGCCCGCCACGTTGTAGGTTTTGTCGGCTTGCAGGGACTTGCCCGCAAGGCGCATGTCGCCAATGCGCGAGCCCATCTTTTCGCCCGGCGTGATGCTGTACTGCAAGCCACCCACGCGCACCATGTCGCCGCCCTGCTGGTAGTACGGGTCGGGGTTGAACAGGTTGTCGGCCACGTCCTCCAGGATGGTCTTGATCGTCTCGCCGCTCAGCTGCGTCAGCGTGGCGTAGGGGTAGGTGATGGCCACCTGGTCCATCATCAGTTCACGCGTGATGGTCTGGCCCGGCAGCAGGCTGGTGCCCCAGCGGAAGCCAGGGCTGAAGGCGATGTCGGCGCCCTGCACGTCCATCAACGCATCGCAAAGCAGCTGGTCCCAGCTGCCGTTGAAGTTGCCGCGGCGGTACAGCAGGCCGTCAGTGACCGCGAGCTTCTGGTTGAGCTTGTCCAGATAAGGCGCGCGCACCTTGGTAATGAGCGCGCTCATCTCGGCGTCGGGCTTCAGCTGGTTGGCAAACACCGGCAGCAGGCGGTAGCGAAAATCCACCAGCCGGCCGCCCTTGACGTCGAAGTCCATCACGCCGAGAAATTTGCTGTTGCTGCCGGCATTGGTGACCAGTGTCGTGCCGCCGGCGTTTTTCACCGGCACTGCCACGGGCACGCCGTCGTGGGTGTGGCCGCCGAAAATGGCGTCGATGCCACGCACACGGCTGGCCATCTTCAGATCGACGTCCATGCCGTTGTGGGACAGCAGCACCACCAGTTGCGCACC
>JBBQMM010000184.1:0-8334 GCA_038328935.1 Burkholderiales bacterium | reverse complement strand
CCCGCCGCTGGTGAAGGCTGCGACCGGGGAAGTGGTGTCGGCCGAAGACCTCGGCGGCGGCGACGTGCATACGCGGCTCTCGGGCGTGGTCGATCATCTGGCGCAAAACGATCTGCATGCGCTCTCGCTGGCGCGCACCATCGTGGGCAACCTGAACCGGCAAAAACCGCAGCAAATGGTGCTGCGCGAGGTGGTGGAACCGAAATACCCGGCGCAGGATCTGTACGGCATCATCCCGGTCGATACGCGCAAGCCGTTTGATGTGCGCGAAGTCATTGCGCGCATTGTTGACGGCAGCGATTTCGACGAGTTCAAGGCGCGCTACGGCACCACGCTGGTCTGCGGTTTTGCCCATATCTTCGGCATGCCGGTCGGCATCATCGCCAACAACGGCATCCTGTTTTCCGAATCGGCGCTCAAGGGCACGCACTTCATCGAACTGTGCTGTCAGCGCAAGATTCCGCTGGTGTTTTTGCAGAACATCACCGGCTTCATGGTCGGGCGCAAGTACGAGAACGAGGGCATCGCGCGCAACGGCGCCAAGATGGTCACCGCCGTGGCCACGGCAGCGGTTCCGAAGTTCACCGTGATCATCGGCGGCAGTTTTGGCGCCGGCAACTACGGCATGTGCGGCCGCGCTTACAGCCCGCGCTTCCTGTGGATGTGGCCCAACGCGCGTATCGGCGTGATGGGCGGTGAGCAGGCCGCAGCCGTGCTCGCCACGGTCAAGCGCGACGGCATCGAAACCAGGGGCGGGCACTGGAGCGGCGAAGAAGAGGCTGCCTTCAAGCAACCGATCCTCGACCAGTTTGCACACCAGGCGCACCCGTATTACGCCAGCGCCCGCCTGTGGGACGACGGCGTGATCGACCCCGCCGACACGCGCCGCGTGCTGGCGCTGGGCCTGAGCGCCAGTTTGAACATGCCCATCCCGGACAGCCCGAAGTTTGGCGTTTTCCGCATGTAGTGTATGATGTGTCCACTTTCATGATTTCACACACATCATGCGCACCAATATCGATATTGACGATGACTTGATGGCCAAGGCCATGCAGGCGGGGCCGTACAACACGAAAAAAGATGCCGTGGAAGCGGGCCTGAAGTTGTTGGCCCGGCAAGCGGCCTACCGCGAAATCCTGAAGTGGCGCGGCAAGCTCAAGTGGGAGGGTGACGAGTCCATCGACTGGACGCAGCCCGAACCCGATGCCGGCGTTGTCGCCGCTGCCGCTGTCGCGGTTTCGCCCCGATTGCAAGAGCCCGCTGCCAAACCCTATGCGGGCAAGCGCCGTGCTGGTCGTTGACTCGTCGGTCTGGATCGACTTCTTCAACAACGCCGAGCACCCGGCGGTGGACATGCTCGCCACGCTGCTGGACCATGGCGAGGTGCGTATCGTCGTGCCCGACCTGGTGCTGTATGAAGTGCTGCGTGGTTTTCGCAGCGAACAGGGCCACCGCCAGGCCCGCCGCTTGATGGAGAGCCTGCACGTCGAAGGCACCGCCAGCGCCGGCATCGCGCTGGCCGCCGCACACCACTTCCGCAGCCTGCGCGCGCAGGGCATCACCGTGCGCAGCAGCATCGACGTGCTGGTGGCCACCTTCTGCATCGAAAACGACTACGCGTTGCTGCACCACGACCGCGACTTCCTGGCCTTCGAGCAGTGGCGCGGCCTGCGCGGTTTCACGCACTGATCTCTGGCTTCAACGCACACCTGGGCACAGCCATGGAATCCGCCTACTTCAGCGCCGACCACGAACTGCTGCGCGACCAGGTCTCGCGTTTCCTGCAGCGCGAGGTGGAACCGCATGTCGATGCCTGGGAGCGCGACGGCATGGTGCCGCGCCCAGTGTTGCACCGCATGGGCGACGCCGGCCTGCTCGGACTGGCCTTCGAACCCGCCTACGGCGGTGCCGGCGCCGATGCGCTGACGAACCTGGTGTTTGCTGAAAGCCTTTCGCAGAGCAGCTGCGCCGGCTTCGTGATCACGGTGCTCGTGCACACCGACATGGCCGGCCCGCACCTGCACCACGCCGGCTCGCCGGCGCAAAAGGCGCGCTGGATGCCGGGCATCACCAGCGGCCGCAGCATCACCGCGGTGGCCATCACCGAGCCCGGTGCAGGTTCTGACGTCGCCGGCCTGCGCACCAGCGCGCGGCTGCAAGGCGAGCAGTGGGTTATCAACGGCAGCAAGATCTTCATCACCAACGGCGTGCATGCCGACCTTTACTTCGTGGCCGCACGCACCGGCCCGGCGCGCCACGCCATCAGCATCTTTGCGGTGGAAAAAGGCACGCCGGGGTTGCGCGTCGGGCGCTCACTGGACAAGACGGGCTGGCGCGCCAGCGACACCGCCGAGCTGTTCTTCGAGGACTGCCGCGTGCCGGCGGGCCACCTGCTGGGTGAACAGGACCGCGGCTTCCATGCCGTGATGAAGAACTTCCAGACCGAACGCATCGCGCTGGGCGCGATGGCGGTGGCCACCTGCACCCAGGCCCTTGCCTTGACACTGGACCATGTGAAAACGCGCCAGGCCTTTGGCGACACGCTGTGGGCCAAACAGTCGGTGCGACAGAAGGTGGCCATGCTCGACGCCAAGACGCGCGCTGCGCGCCAGTATCTGTACCACTGCGCGTGGCGCGTGGCGCAGGGCCACGACATCGTGCAGGACGTGTCGCTGCTCAAGGCGCTGACCGGGGAGCTGGTGAACGAGGTCACCTATGGTTGCCAGCAGTTGCACGGCGGCATGGGCTTCATGACCGGCACGCCCATCGAGCGGCTGTGGCGCGACGCGCGCGTGCTGGCCATCGGCGGTGGTGCCACCGAGGTCATGCTGGACGAAGCGGCCAAACGCTACTGACAGGCTGAGCGTCTTTCGATCATGCCCGCTCAGCACCCCGAAGCACGCCCGCTCGTCGTTGCAAATGCTCTGCTGATCCGAAAATGAGCCTGCCCCGCCAAGAGACCGTTGCGAACGCGGGTGCACCTTTCTGCGCGCAAAACAGCGCGCAGAACAGCGCGCCCGCTGCCATCGAGGTGCGTGCGCTGGCGTCACGCGACTCATTGGCAGCCCTCACCGACCTGCTCAACCGCGCCTATGCGCCACTGCTGGCGCGAGGCATGAACTTCACCGCCGGCACGCAGAACGTGGACACCACGCGCCAGCGCGTGGCCGACGGCCAGTGTTTTGTGGCCATCGTCGGCGGTGTCATCGCCGGCACCGTCACCGCATGCGGCCCCTACGATGAACGCGATCTCGGCAGCCGAGTCGATGTGCCCTGGTACCGCGACCCCGACATCGCTCACTTCCAGCAGTTTGGCGTCGACCCGACTTGCCAGCGCAGGGGTGTGGGGCGAAAGCTGGTGGCGGCCAGTGAACAGTGGGCGCAAGAACGTGGTTTTGGCGCCATCGCGATCGATACCGCGGAGCCGGCCACCGAATTGATCCAGATGTACCGGCGGCTGGGCTACAGCGAGGTCGGCTTCATGCAGTGGCCAGGCAAGACCTACCGTTCAGTGGTGATGCGCAAGCACCTGGGGCAGTCAGCGCTGCGCGGCCAATTGCAGACGCTGGCACGCTACAACCAGTGGGCCACGCGCCGGCTGTTCGATACCGTGCACCTGCTGCCCGAAGAGGCCTACCGCCGCGATGTCGGCCTGTTCTTCAAGAGCGTGCACGGCACCTTGAACCACCTGCTGGTGGGTGAACACGAACTGTGGTTCAAGCGTTTCAGCGGCGGCACTGCCACGGTCACTGCGCTCGACGCTGAGGTCGAGCCCGATCGACGGCGTCTGCAGCAGCGGCTGTTGGACGAAGCTGCCCGGTGGCTGCCATGGCTGGACGGCGTGAGCAAAGCGCAACTGCTCGGCGAGCTGCATTACCGCCGCATCAACGGCCAGCCCCAGTCGTTGCCCTTCGTGGCCACGCTGACCCATGTGTTCAACCACGGCACGCACCACCGCGGCCAGGTCACGGCGGCGCTGACGATGCTTGGGCTGCCTGCTCCAGAACTCGACCTCGTCTACATGCTGCAAGAAGAAGGCGCACGAAAATGAACACCACCACCCTGGACATTCGTCGCAGCAGCAGCCATGGCCCGCGGGTGGCCGAGGTCTGGCTGAGCCGGCCCGAGGTGCGCAACGCCTTCAACGACGGCGTTGTCACCGAGCTGACGCAGGTCTTCCGCGAACTGGGCGCCGACAGCAGCCTGCGCGCCATCGTGCTGGGCGGCCATGGCAAGTCCTTCTGCGCGGGCGCTGACCTGTCGTGGATGAAGTCCATGGCCGGCTACAGCTGGCAAGACAACCAGGCCGACGCCGCGCGTCTGGCCGAGATGCTTTGGGTGATGTACAGCTGCCCGGTGCCCATCGTCGGCCGCATTCAGGGCGACTGTTATGCCGGGGGCATGGGGCTGGCGGCCCTGTGCGACGTGCTGGTGGCGGCGCAGGGCGTGCACTTCTGCCTGAGCGAGGCGCGCCTGGGCCTGCTGCCAGCCACCATCGGGCCCTATGTCGTGCGCGCACTGGGTGAACAGGCGTCCAGGCGCTACTTCGTCACCGCTGAACGGTTCACCGCCGAGCAGGCCCATGGGCTGGGTTTTGTGCACGAACTCGTCGCACGCGAGGCGCTGGACGCCAGGGTGGCCGAGATCGTCGCCGCGCTGGTGGCCAACGGGCCGCAGGCGTTGCGTGCCTGCAAGCGGCTGGTGCAGGACGTGGCAGGCCACGCCATCACGCCCGCGCTGCGGCAAGACACCGCGCGGCGCATCGCCGACATCCGCGCCGGCGACGAAGGGCGTGAAGGCGTGCAGGCCTTTTTGCAGAAACGTGAACCATCATGGCGCTGAACGAGATGGCGAGTGCGGTGGGGGCGTTGGCCGACAAGGTGGCCGAGCAAATGGCCGAGCAGGTTGCCGGCGTGGCCGCAGCCGCCGGCACTGCAGCGGGCGTGGCTGCCAGTGCTGCCGCGAATGCTGCAACGAGTGCCGCAGCGGGAGCGGCAGAGGGCGCCGCGGCGGGCGCTGCCAGTGCCGCCGCGGCCGCTGCCAGTATGGTCGGCATGGCGCAGTGGGACATCGGGCATCTGGCAGCCATGGCCGCGGCCCTGGGCTGGGCCAGCGGCATGCGCCTGTACCTGGTGGTGTTCCTGACCGGTGCCGCGGGCTACATGGGTTGGATCCCGCTGCCCCCGGGCCTGCAGCTGCTGGCCAACCCGGTGGTGATGGCGGTCAGTTTTCTGATGCTGACGGTGGAGTTTCTGGCCGACAAGGTGCCGGGCGTGGACACGCTGTGGGACAGCATCCACACCTTCATCCGCATACCGGCCGGCGCGGCGCTGGCTTACGGCGCGCTCAGCGGCGCCACCGGTGCCGACAGCCAGGTCTGGGCGCTGGTCGCCGCGCTGTCCGGTGGCACGCTGGCCGCGACGTCGCACGCCGCCAAGGCCACCACGCGCGCCGCGGCCAACACCAGCCCGGAGCCGTTTTCCAACATCACGCTGTCCTTGCTGGGTGACGCCGCGGTGCCGGCCGTGCTGTGGCTGGCCTACGAGCATCCGGTCTGGTTCTGGCCGGTGTTGGCGGTGCTGCTGCTCACCGCCTTGGTGGTGGTGGTGGTGCTGTTCAAGTTCTTGCGCGGTCTCTTCAGGCGCCTGTCGGGCGCGCCGCCGGCCATGGCCTGAAAAACCGTGGTTCCATCGCCGCTGGGTGCGGTGCACACTGCACATCGCAGCCGGCCCTGGCCGGCGCTGCTGAAATCCCACTCGAAATTCCACTCCAGCGCGACCAGATCGCAAGGCAGGAAGCATGTTCAAGAAGATCCTCATAGCCAACCGCGGCGACCGCCTGCGCCCTGCGCAGGGGGCGGCGAAGCCAAAGCGCAGGGTGCGCGCAGCGCACGCAGGCGATCTCACCGCGGGAGCCATCGATGTTTAAGAAGGTCCTGATTGCGAACCGCGGCGAGATCGCCTGCCGGGTGGCCGCCACGGCGCGCCGCATGGGTGTGCGCACGGTGGCGGTGTACTCCGATGCCGATGCCCATGCGCGACATGTGCGCGCCTGTGACGAGGCCGTGCACGTGGGCGGCAACGCGCCGCGCGACAGTTATCTGCAGTGGCAGCGCATCATCGACGCCGCTCTGGCCACGGCCGCACAAGCCATCCACCCGGGCTACGGTTTCCTGAGTGAAAACCAGGCCTTCGCTCAAGCCTGCGCCGACAACGGCCTGGTGTTCATCGGGCCGCCAGCGTCGGCGATTGCGGCCATGGGCAGCAAGAGTGCTGCCAAGGCGCTGATGGAAAAGGCCGGTGTGCCGTTGGTGCCGGGCTACCACGGCGACAACAACGAGCCCGTCTTCCTGGCTGCGCAGGCAGCGCACATCGGCTACCCGGTGCTCATCAAGGCCAGCGCCGGTGGCGGTGGCAAGGGCATGCGGCGCGTCGACCAGGCCGCGGACTTTGCCAGTGCGCTGCAGTCCTGCCAACGCGAAGCCCAGGCCAGTTTCGGCGACGACCATGTGCTGGTGGAACGCTACGTGACGCGGCCGCGCCATATCGAGATCCAGGTCTTTGGCGACAGTTACGGCCACGTCATCCACCTGCATGAACGCGACTGCTCGGTGCAGCGCCGCCATCAAAAGGTGCTCGAGGAATCGCCGGCGCCCGGCCTCACCCCCGCGCGCCGCGCGCAGATGGGTGCGGCTGCCGTGGCGGCCGCCAAGGCGGTGGGCTACGTCGGCGCCGGCACGGTGGAGTTCGTGGCCGAAGAATTGGCCGACGGCGACATCCAGGCCTACTTCATGGAGATGAACACGCGGCTGCAGGTGGAGCACCCGGTGACCGAGGCCGTCACCGGGCTGGACCTGGTGGAATGGCAGCTGCGCATCGCCGCCGGCCAGCCGCTGCCGTTGACGCAAGAGCAGGTGCCGCAGCGCGGCCACGCCATCGAAGCGCGCATCTGCGCCGAGAACCCCGACGCCAACTTCCTGCCCGCCACCGGCACGCTGCAGGTGGCACGCTGGCCGGCGCATGTCAGCTTCGAGCGCAGCGACCATCTGCCGCGCGTGGACAGTGGCGTCGGTGAAGGTGACGCCATCAGCCCGCACTACGACTCGATGATCGCCAAGCTCATCGTTTGGGGCGAGAACCGTGGCCAGGCTCTGGCGCGGCTGGGCGCGGCGCTGCAGTCCACGCACATCGTCGGCCTGCACACCAACGTGGCCTTTTTGCGCCGCGTGCTGGCCAGCCACGCCTTTGCCACTGCCGACCTCGACACCGGATTGATCGAACGTGAACATGCGGCGCTGTTTGAAGCGCCGCCGCTGGCCGCCGAGCTGGCCGCCGCGGGGGTGGCCGCACACCGGCTGACGGCCGAGACGGCGCTGGAAGACGCCGATCCCTGGTCGCGCCGCGACGGTTGGCGCATGCACGGCGGCGCGCAGCGGCGGCTCGATCTGCAGCTGCAGGGCCAGCCCTTGGTGGCCGTGCTGCAGCGCCTGCACGATGGCGCCACGGTGTTGCAGATGGGACAGGGCACAGTGGATGGAGAAGCGGCGCAGCGGCACGTCTTCTCGTCGCGTTTGCTGGGCCCTGACACGTATGACGTGCAGCTCGGCAACCAGCGCCACACGCTGGCGGTGTATGCGCAAGGTGAGCGTTATGCCGTCTTTGCCAACGCCGGCATGGCGTTGCTCACCGAGACCGACCCGCTGGCCCATGCCGCTGACGCAGCGGGCGCAGGCGGGCGCCTGACCGCACCCATGCCCGGCAAGGTGGTGTCGTTCCTGGCCCAGGCGGGGGACGTGGTGAAACGCGGCCAGCCGCTGGCGGTGATGGAGGCCATGAAGATGGAGCACACCATCAGCGCGCCGCACGACGGCGTGGTGCAAGAGCTGATGTACGGCGTCGGTGACCAGGTGGCCGAGGGCGGCGAGTTGTTGCGCCTGGCCAGGGCCTGAGAGCGTCCCAAGCGCTGTCGGCACCTGTTGTTGGCGGAGAAACACTTTCAGCTACCCGCAAATCAACGACTGGTCGATTTGCTTCTACTGAGTGCCGTCGCGCAGACATTCACCCTCACCCCAGCCCTCTCCCTGAAAAGGAGAGGGGGCAAGATGAAACAGTCACCAGACTGGCGTCACAGTGGGGCTTTTGCTCCCTCTCCCTTCAAGGGAGAGGGTTGGGGTGAGGGTGCCATGCCGGCCCTGCGACAGCGCCGTCGCGCAGGCATTCACCGTCAACCCAGCCCTATCCCTGCGAGGGAGAGGGGGCAAGATGAAACAGTCACCTTACTGACGTCACAGTGGGGCTTTTGCTCCCTCTCCCTTCATGGGAGAGGGTTGGGGTG
>JBBQMM010000183.1:0-8362 GCA_038328935.1 Burkholderiales bacterium | reverse complement strand
GCTGCCGTGCAGCAGCCGGGCGATGGTCTGGCCGATGTGTCCGGCACCCAGCAGCGCGATCTTCATGGCAACACTCCAGCAAAGGTTCGGAACCCGGAACGCTGCCGGTGCCGCCCGCGCGCCGTTCCGTCACATGGGCTGCGAGCATACGCGGCAGAGGTCACCTTAACTCGCCTGAACGTGGACTGTTCCATGATTTGCGGCGCTGCCCCGAATCATCAAAATTAGCGGGCCGTGGTGGGCTTCACCACCAGCCGTGGCGCCGGCGCCACCAGCCCTTCATCAGTTGCACCAACCCCATGTAGCCCAGCAGCAGCAGCGGCAACGCGACGAAGTACATCCCTGGCAGTGGCTGCAGCTTCAGCCAGGGCGCCAACGGCCCCATCGGCAGCCAAAGACCGAAGGCGGCCACGGCCGCGCTGGTGACCAGCAATGCCGGCGACGCACGGCTTTGGAGGAACGGAATGCGCGGCGTGCGGATCAGGTGCACCACCAGGGTCTGCGTCAGCAGCCCTTCGACGAACCAGCCGCTCTGGAACAGGGTTTGCGCAGCCACAGTCTGCGCACCGAAGGCCCACCACATCAGTGCAAAGGTGGCCAGATCGAAGACCGAACTCAACGGGCCGAAGAACACCATGAAGTGGCCGATGCCAGCCGGGTTCCAGCGCATCGGGCGGGCGATCAAATCCTCGTCCACGCGGTCGAAGGGGATGGGGGCCTGGCTGATGTCGTACAGCAGGTTCTGCACCAACAGGTGCATGGGCAGCATCGGCAGAAAAGGCAGCCACACACTCGCCACCAGCACACTCAGCACGTTGCCGAAGTTGCTGCTGGCCGTCATCTGGATGTACTTCAGCATGTTGGCGAAGGTCTTGCGGCCCTCGATCACGCCGTGGTCCAGCACCAGCAGGCTCTTCTCGAGCAGGATGATGTCGGCCACCTCCCTGGCGATGTCCACCGCGGTATCGACCGAGATGCCGATGTCGGCCGCGTGCAGGGCCGGCGCGTCGTTGATGCCATCGCCCATGAAGCCCACCACATGGCCGTTGCCACGCAGCGCCTGCACGATGCTTTCCTTGTGTTGCGGCGCGAGCTTGGCGAATACGTTGCAGCGCTCCACCTCGCGCGCCAACGTGGCCTCGTCCATGGCGGCGAGTTCGGAGCCCAGCAAGACGCCGGTGACCGCCAGGCCCACCTCTTGGCAGACCTTGAGCGTGACGCGCTCGTTGTCGCCCGTGAGCACCTTCACGCCCACGCCGTGGGCAGCCAGCGCGCGCAATGCCGGTGCGGTGCTCTCCTTGGGGGGGTCGAGAAAAGCCACATAGCCCACCAGCGTCATCGATGTCTCGTCGGCAGTGTGGAAGTCCTGCCTCGAGCCGTCCAGCGTGCGCACCGCCACCGCCACCACGCGCAGCCCGTCGTCGTTCAGCGCCACGGTGGTGGCCTGCAGCGCGGCCATGCGTTCGGGTGTCAGCGCTTCGTCCACGGCGCCGCGCCGCACCAGGCTGCACTGGGCCAGGACTTCTTCCACCGCACCCTTGCAGATGAGCAACGGTGCCTGCGGCTCGTCCAGCGGCGCCACCACCACCGACAGCCGACGGCGCTGGAAGTCGAACGGCATCTCGTCCACCAGGCGCCAGCGCGCGGGCTCTTGCTGCCATTCGTCGTGCGCGAGCACGGCCTGGTCGAGCAGGTTCTTCAGGCCGGTCTGGTAGTGGCTGTTCAGCCAGGCCAGGCGCAGCACCTCGTCGCTCTCCTGCCCCCAGGCGTCGAGGTGGTGCTTGAGCACGATGCGGTCCTGCGTCAGGGTGCCGGTCTTGTCGGTGCAAAGCAGGTCCATCGCGCCGAAGTCCTGAATCGCGTCGAGCCGCTTGACGATCACCTTGCGCCGCGCCAGCGCCACCGCGCCCTTGGCCAGGGTGGAGGTGACGATCATCGGCAACATCTCTGGCGTCAGCCCCACCGCCACCGCCAGCGCAAACAGAAAGGCCTGCAGCCAGTCGCCTCGGCTCAGGCCGTTGAGCAGCAGCACCAGCGGCACCATCACAGCCATGAAGCGGATCAGCAGCCAGCTGACCTGGTTGACCCCGGTCTGGAACTGGGTGGGCGGCCGCTCGGTGCCGGATGCATGGGCTGCCAGGGCGCCAAAGAAGGTACGGCCGCCGGTGGCCAGCACCAGCAGCGTGGCCGAGCCTGAGACCACGTTGCTGCCCAGGAAGACCAGGTTGTTCAGCGCCAGCGCATCACCCTGCGTTGGCACCGGCAGCGCTGCGGCGTGCTTTTCCACCGGCAGTGATTCGCCGGTCATCGCCGACTGGTTGACGAACAGGTCTTTGGCCTGCAGCAGCCGGCCGTCTGCGGGCACCATGTCGCCGGCAGACAGCTGCACCACGTCGCCGGGCACCAATTGCGCCATCGGCAGGTTCTGCGGCTCCTGACCCGGACGCAGCACGCGCGCGCGGTTGCTGACCAGTGCCTTGAGTGCGTCAGCCGCGTGGTGCGACTGCAGTTCCTGACGAAAACGCAGCCCGGTCGACAGCAGCACCATGGCACTGATGACGCCTGCCGAGCGCAGGTCGGCGGTGGCCCACGAGACCACCGCCAGCAGGCTCAACAGCAGGTTGAAGGGGTTGCTGAAGGCCTGCCACAGCTGTGCCGGCCAGCCCGGCGGCCGCTCGGTTTCTATCTGGTTGGGGCCGAAGCGACGGCGCAGCCGCAGGGCCTGTGCAGCCGACAGCCCGGCGGTCGAGCTGTGGCTGTGCGCCAGCAGCGTGGCCTCGTCCTGGGCCGCGGCGTGGCGCAGGGCGTCGCCGATCTGGCGCAGCGCATGCTGATGCGAGGCGCCGCCTACACGGTGACCCCACCATGCCGGCCGCCGGTACAGGCGGGTGACGCCACGGCGGTGCAGGAAACGCGAGAACAGGGTGTGCGGGCGGCGCTGCGGCATGCCGGGTCGGGGCTTGACGGCCTTTGGCCTTCAGTCGCGGTAGCACTGGTGCACGTAGCGGCCAGGGGCGCGTCCCAGCGCTGCGTCAAGCGGCGGCTTGCGCGGGTGTACGCGCTCGCCGCTGCCGTGGGCCAGCAGCCAGTCGCTCCAGGCCGGCCACCACGAACCTTCATGCTGAACGGCACCGGCCTGCCATTGCGCGGGGTCTTGCCAAGGTCCGTTGCTCGGCCGCGTCCGCAGGGCATAGTTGCGATGGGCGTGGCCCGGCTCGCTGACGATGCCGGCGTTGTGGCCGCCACTCGTCAACACGAACGTCAGCAAGGTGTCGGTCAGGCGGTGGATCTTGTAGACCGATTTCCAGGGCGACACATGGTCCTTCTCGGTGCCGACCACGAACAGCGGCAGCGACAGGTCGTCCAGGCTGACCGGGCGGCCTTCCACTGGAAAGCGGCCCTCGGCAATCTCGTTGCGCAGGTAGCAGCGGCGCAGGTATTCGCTGTGCATCACCGCGGGCATGCGCGTGGTGTCGGCGTTCCAGGCCATCAGGTCGTTCGGCTGATCGGGTTCGCCCAGCCAGAAGGCACGCAGGCGCTGTGACCACACCAGCTCGCGCGCATGCAGGTAAGTGAAGGAGCCTGCCATCTGCGGCCCGCTGAGAAAACCGCGCTCGGCCATCATGTCTTCCAGCAGCGCCACCTGTGACTCGTCGATCAGCACGCCCATCTCGCCAGGCTCGGTGAAATCGGTTTCCGCCGCCAGCAGGGTGACGGTGGCCAGCTCAGGCAGCTGCGCGGCACGCTCGATGCGGCCCGGCCGTGCCAACGCCGCCGCACCCAGCGCCAGCAGCGTGCCCCCCAGGCAATAGCCGCAAGCGTGAACCTTCTGCGCAGGCACCAGACGCTTGATGGCGGCGAGTGCGTCGAAGACGCCCTGCTCCAGGTAGTCGTCCAGCCCCAGCAACGCGTCGCTTTCGTCGGGGTTGCGCCAGCTCAGGATGAACACCGTGTGGCCCTGCGAGACCAGCCAGTTGACCAAGGAGTTCTCGGCCGACAGGTCCAGGATGTAGAACTTCATGATCCAGGACGGCACGATGAACACCGGCTCGGCGTGCACGCTGGCCGTCACCGGCTGGTATTGGATAAGTTCCACCAGGTGATTGCGGTGCACCACCTGGCCCGGCGTGATGGCCACATCGGCGCCCGGCCGGTAGCGGCGTTCAGCGGCGTGCAGCGGTGGCAGATCAAGCTGACGGCGCCACCCATCAACCAGGTTGGCGGCTCCGTCCACCAGGTTGGCGCCAGCGCGTGCCTGTGTGCGTTGCAGCACTTCGGGGTTAAGCAGGCCAGCGTTGGTGGGAGACAGCATGTCCAGCCACTGGCGGGCGAAAAACCCGGTCATTTGCTGGTGGTGCGGGCTCATGCCGCGCAAGGCTGTCGCTTCGGCCCACCAGGCCTCGGCCGCATGCTGCGCCTGAGCCCACGGCGCCCAGGGCCCGTTTTGCCAGGCCGTAGCGGCGAAGCGCGGATCGTCGTGCGGCACCGGTGACTGGCCCAGGGTTTCGGCATACCAGTTCAGCGCAGCTTGCTGGCCATGAGCCGCCAGCAGTGCCGCTTGCGCCGGCTGCGAGGCCAGGTGCAGGGCCCAGTCCGCCCAGGCCAGGGCCAATGAAATGGGCGACAGCCCGCCGCTGAGTTTGGCCACCGCCGCGTGGAGCTGGCTGTCGAGCTGCTGCGCGGCCAGGCGGGCCTGATGCTCGTCGTCGGAGCGGGCTGTCGATGTGACGGTGGTTGGGTTCTGGTGCATGAAGGCGGCTTTGCGTCTTGGACAGATTGGCGGACTGGCTTGCTGACTGAAGGCGCTGCAACAACGCCAACGCCGAGGCTCCAGGAATAGCACACCTGAGGCTCGCCGATGGGACAAGCCTGCAGCGGTCTTGATCTGCGACAAATCGGGACCTTGGGCACCCCACGGGCGGCGCTGATCGCCGGGCGCTGAACGGCCCTGAGTTTCCTGGTGCGGGGCAGCGCCCCGGATCATGAAACACTTTCACATTGAGGGGCCTGGCGCCGTTCGCGGCAAGGCCCGCCAGAAGCGTGGGCGGTGGTCAGCCGGCGGCGGCCGGCAGCGCGGCCCGGCGCGCGACATCGCGCGCCACGATGGCAGCCAAAGCCGCCGAAGCCACACGTGAGCTGACGCTGTCGGCCCGGCTGGTCAACGCAATGGGCACCTGGGCCCCCAGCACCACGCCGCAGCTGGACGCGCCGGCCAGGTACTCCAGCTGCTTGGCCAGCATGTTGCCCGACACCAGGTCGGGCACCAGCAGGATGTCTGCCTGCCCGGAAACCGGTGAGTCGATGCCCTTCAGGCGCGCCGCTTCGGCCGAGATGGCGTTGTCGAAAGCCAGGGGCCCGTCGAGCAATGCGCCCGTGATCTGGCCGCGGTCGGCCATCTTGCACAACGCGGCAGCGTCCAGCGTGGAGGCGATGCGCGGCGTCACCGTTTCAATGGCCGACAGGATGGCCACACGCGGCTGCGCCACGCCCAGCGCGTGCGCCAGCTCCACCACGTTGCGCACGATGTCGGCCTTTTCTTCCAGCGTGGGGGCGATGTTGATCGCGGCATCGGTCACCAGCAGTGGCTTCCAATACGCCGGCACCTCGAAACGGAAGACATGCGACATGCGCCGGCCGGTGCGCAGCCGCGGCTCGGCCAGCACCGCCTGCATGAGCTCGTCGGTGTGCAGGCTGCCTTTCATCAGCATGCCGACCTCGCCACGCGCGGCCATCGCGGCGGCGTCGGCGGCCGAGGCATGGCTGTGCGGTGTGTCGTGCTGCTGCACACCTGCCAGCGACAGGCCCATACGGGCCGCCAGCGCGCTGATGCGGCCGGCCGGCCCCACCAGCACCGGCACGATCAGGCCGCGCTGTTGCGACTCCAGTGCGCCGCGCAGCGAGCTCTCGTCGCAGGGGTGCACCACGGCGCAGGACACCGGCATGCTGCCGCGGATGCCTTGCACCCAGGTGTCGAGCCGAGCCTGCGGGTCGAACAGATGCATCGTGGGCATGGCGGCGCGCGGGCGCGTCACCTTGCGCGTGGGTGCGCGCACCAGGGCCTGGCCGTTGACGACCTGCTCACCGCGCTGGTTCAGCACGTCGCAGTCCATGCGCACGATGCCGGTGGAGTCGTTCTTGTCGACCACCGTGACGCTCACGCTGAGGGTGTCGCCCAGATGCACCGGGCCATGGAAACGCAGGTTCTGCTCGATGTAGACGGTGCCTGGACCCGGGAATTCGGTGCCCAGCAGGCTGGAGATCAGCGCACCGGCCCACATGCCGTGCGCCACCACGCCGTGAGAGCGCGTGCCCTCGGCGTACTCGGCGTCCACGTGGGAAGGGTTGAAGTCGCCGGAAACGAGCGCAAAAGCCTGGATGTCGGCCATCGTCAGGGTGCGCAGCAGCTGTGCGCGCTGGCCGGGTTGCAGCTCGTCGTAAGTGATGTTTTCGATCAGGTCGTCTTGGGCGTCCATGGCTTGAGCTCGTGTGGCAGTGGTGCAATCCCGGCAGCGGGGGCGCGCCTGTTCGTTGGTGCCCTGCTTCAGCATCGGTGCGCCGCCGTGACCTTGACCCTACCAGAGGAACGTGACGCGACCGCGGCGAAACGGACTGAGGCTCGCGCCAAGATCGATGACACTGACGCGGCTCAACAACCAAACCCCTGTTCTGGAGACTCACGATGAAGCAACACAAACTTCGGCTGATGGCCGCCACCCTGCTGATGGCTGCCGCGTTGGGCACGTCCGCCCAGCCGGCTGATCTGGAGGGCGTGAAGCTCGAACCCTCGGCCCAGGTGGGCGCGGCCACACTCCAGCTCAACGGCGCAGGCCTGCGCACGCGTGCCTTTTTCAAGGTCTACGTGGCAGCGCTTTACGTGCCGCAAAAGAGCACCGACGCAGCCGCGCTGCTGGCGCAAAAGGGCCCACGCCGCATCACGCTGACGATGCTGCGCAACGTGGATGCCGATTCGCTTTCCGGTGCCTTGAACGACGGTTTGAAGGCCAACCACAGCGACGCCCAACTGGCCGGCTGGAAGGCGCAGATCGACGGCCTGAACGCCAGCCTGAAGGCTGCTGGTGAAGCCCGCAAGGGCGACGTGATCCAGATCGAATTCACCCCCGAGGCCGGCACCCGCGTGCTGCTGAACGGCCAGCTGCGCGGTGCCGCCATCCCGGGCGAAGACTTCATGACCGCTTTGTTGCGCGTCTGGCTGGGCGACAAGCCGGCCGACGCCGGGCTGAAGAAGGGCCTGCTCGGCGGCTGATGCTCGGGCTGATGCTCCGGGCTGATGCTCCGGGCTGATGCTCCGGGCTGATGTTCCGGGCTGATGTTCCGGGCTGATGTTCGGGGCTGATGTTCAGCGCTGATGTTCCCGCTGGCGGTCTGGCCCTGGCGGCCCACAAGGCCTCCAGCCGTCAGGCGCTGAAAGCCTGGCCCTGTCGTCCGCGCCACGCGCGCGTACGGCGCCTTGCGTTGGCGCAAGGTGGCGCTGTGGGTGGTGCCCACAATGGTGCGCGTGCACCGTGCAGGCTGCACCACCAATCCCTTCAGGAGAACCCATGCGAAACATCCTCACAGCGGCCGTCTTGTGCCTGGCGCTGAGCTCCCACGCTCAAGACCAGAGCGCCAGCTTTCAAATCAAGGTGCTGACGCCCGAGACCGCGCTGGCAGCGGCGCAGGCGGCTTTGGCGTCCTGCCGCGGCAAGGGCTACCAGGTGGGCGTGGCCGTGGTTGACCGCTCCGGCCTGACCCAGGTCTTCCTGCGCGACCGCTTTGCCGGCGCGCACACCCTCGACGTGGCCACCAACAAGGCCTGGACGGCGGCCAGCTTTCGCACCTCGACGCTCGAGCTTGCAGTGGAGTCGCAGCCTGGCCGGCCCATGAGCGGCATCCGCAGCACGCCCCGCATGCTGGCGGTGGGCGGTGGCGTGGTCATCGAAGGCGGTGGGTCGATCTACGGCGCCATCGGCGTTTCGGGCGCACCCGGCGGCGAGGCCGACGACGCCTGCGCCCGGGCCGGCATCAAGGCCATTTCGGAAAAAATAGAATTCTGAAACCTGCGCTCCTGTCGCAGGATATCGCAGGCGCATCGACGCCTGTGGCTGCAGGCCGTTGTCCTACTTTGCGCTGGGCCAGGCGCCGATACCGTGCTGGAGTGCGCTGCGCTGCAATGGAGTCGCGATTTTTCACGCCGACTCCGACAGGCCGATGCCGATGCCCATGCCCATGCCCATGCCCTTGCCCTTGCCCCTGCCTCGGAGCTCGGCTCGGTCGTCACCCGAACGGCGGTGCCGTTGGTCGCGCTGCTCGCGCTTGGGGCCGGGCCCAACGAAATGGCATACATCGTCGTCGCGGCGAGCCT
>JBBQMM010000182.1:0-8457 GCA_038328935.1 Burkholderiales bacterium | reverse complement strand
GTCCAGCAGGGCCTGCACATGCACCGCACAGCTGCGTGCCGCCGCGTCGCGCAGCGCGGCATGCTGGCTGGCGTCGGCACGCGCCGCCTGCCACTGCCCGACCGTCCAGCCCGCGGGCAGGTAGCCGTTGACGAGGTCGTGAGCACTGGTCTGGTCGGTGGCCAGGTCGGGCCGAATTTGCCCGTTTCGGCCACGCTTGACCAATTCCGGCAGGATGTCGGCGGCATTGCCCAATAGCGCGATCGACACCGCCCTTCTCTCGGCGGTGTACCTGGCAACACGGGCCAGTGCGTCGTCCAGATCAAGTGCCTGTTCGTCGACATAGCGGCTGCGCAGCCGGAAGTCGATGCGGCTCTGCTGGCATTCGATGTTCAGGCTGACGGCGCCGGCAAATGTGGCGGCCAGCGGCTGCGCGCCGCCCATGCCGCCCAGGCCGGCGGTGAGGATCCAGCGGCCCTGCCAGGGGTGTGCGCTGTCGCCGTAATGCTGACGGCCGGCCTCCACGAAGGTCTCGTACGTGCCCTGCACGATGCCCTGGCTGCCGATGTAGATCCAGCTGCCCGCCGTCATCTGGCCGTACATCATCAGGCCCTTGCGGTCGAGCTCGTCGAAGTGCTCCCAGGTGGCCCACTTCGGCACCAGGTTGCTGTTGGCCAGCAGCACCCGCGGCGCGTCGGCGTGGGTGCGGAAAACACCCACCGGCTTGCCGCTCTGAATGAGCAGCGTCTCGTCGGGTTTCAGCTCGCGCAGGCTCTTCAGGATGGCCTCAAAGCAGTCCCAGTTGCGGGCCGCCTTGCCGATGCCGCCGTAGACCACCAGTGCATCCGGGTTCTCCGCCACCTCGGGGTCGAGGTTGTTCTGCAGCATGCGGTAGGCCCCCTCGATCAACCAGTTGGCGCAGCTGATCTGGCTGCCGCGGGGGGCGCGCACCGGGTGGGGTTGGGCAGCCGTCACGGCACCGGTCGCGGCAACAGTCGTGGCAACAGTCGCAGCCACAGTCGCAGCATCAGTCGCCGCAACGGTCACGGCATCAAGGTGGCGCAGCGTCGAATGGTCGGTCATGGCGCGGGCTTTCGGGTGGGTGCTCGGGCGGGTGTCCGGCGGGTGTCCGGGCGGGTGTCCGGGCGGGTGTCCGTACGGATACCCGATTGGTTGCCCGGGCGGGCTTTCGCGCGGGCTTTCAGGTTCGCAGGCATGAACTGTACTTGTCTAGACAACCGTGGACAAGTAGCATCGGCACCATGGTTTCCACTCAGGCGGCACCCGCGCCCACACCGCACAAGGCCGGCGGTGCGCCCTATGCCCGCGTCAAGCAACACCTGAAGGACGGCCTGGCCGCGGGCCGCTGGCCGCCGGGCGCGCTGATGCCCTCCGAAGCCGAACTGGTGGCCACCTTCGGCGTCAGCCGCATGACCGTGAACCGGGCGCTGCGCGAGCTGCAGGTACAGGGGCTGGTGCAACGCACCCAGGGCGTGGGCACCTTCGCCGCGCAGCTGCACAAGGTGAGCAGCACGCTGACCATCCAAGACCTGCAAGACGAGATCGTGTTGCGCGGCCACCTTTACCAGGCGCAGGTGCACCTGCAGCTGCGCGAACCGGCGCCGGCTGCGCTGGCCGCCCAGCTGCACGTGGACGCGGGCAGCATGGTCTTCCACACCCTCATCGTGCACCTGGAAAACGGCGTGCCGCTGCAGTGCGAAGACCGCTACGTCAACCCTGCCGCCGCTCCGCGCTACCTGCAGGCCGACTTCACCCGCACCACGCCCACGCGCGAGCTGTTCGAGACCACCGCGCTGTGGCGCGCGCAGTACAGCATCGAAGCGGCCCGCCCAACGGCCCAGGAAGCGACGCTGCTCGGCGTGGCGGCCGACACGCCCTGCCTGATCATGGTGCGCCGCACCTTCACGCGCGAGGCGCCCATCACCATCGCGCGGCTGGTGCACCCCGGTGCGCGTTACGCCCTGCACGGAGACTTCCAGCCATGACCGCCACCGCGCTGGAGCGTGCCAGCGCCGCCATCACACCCGACACGGCCGCCGCCTTCGAGCGCGACGGCGCCGTCTGCCTGCGCCAGTTGCTCACAGCGGCCGAAGTGGCGCTGCTCAGGCGCGGCATCGACACCAACCTGGCACAGCCCAGCCCGCGCGCCATCGTGGCGAGCCGGGCCGACGACCCGGGCTTCTTCATCGAAGACTTCTGCAACTGGCAGAGCAACGACTACTACTGCCGCTTCATCTTCGAAAGCCCGCTGGCCCACGCCACCGCACTGCTCACCGGCAGCCGCCAGGCGCGCCTGTACCACGACCACATGCTGACCAAGGAGCCGGGCACGCGCACGCCGACACCCTGGCACCAGGACCAGCCCTACTACAACGTCAGCGGCCTGCAGAACGCCAGCTTCTGGATACCGGTGGACCCGGTGCGGCGCGCGTCGACACTCGAATTCGTGGCCGGTTCGCACCTGGGCCCGTGGCTGATGCCGCGCACCTTCGTGGACCACCAGGCGCGGTGGTTCCCCGAGGGCAGCCTGGCCGAGCTGCCCGACATCGACGGCGAGCGCAGCGCACACCGCATCCTGGGTTGGGACTTGGAGCCCGGCGACCTGATCTGCTTTCACATGCTGGCCTTGCATGCAGCAGCCGGTGTCGACAACAGCCGGCGGCGGCGCGTTTTTTCAGTGCGCTTCCTGGGCGACGACATGCGCCACGCACCGCGCGCCTGGAAGACCTCGCCAGACTTTCCCGGTCTGGCCGACGAGTTGCCACCGGGTGCGGAGATGGACCACCCACTGTTCCCGCTGCTGGTGGGCGCGGCGTGAGCACGCCGGGCCGCCCCAAGGCGAACACCGCAGTGCGCAGCACGGAGGTTGTCTGATGACCGCGCCGGGCCGCCCCAAGGCGAACACCGCAGTGCGCAGCACGGAGGTCTCCTGATGAGCAAGGCCGTGCTGCACACGGCGAACCTGGCAGAAGTTGAGCCACAGCCCTGGCGCAACGGCGGCGGCGTCACGCAAGAGTTGCTGGCCTGGCCGAGCGCTGCGGACTGGCAGTGCCGCATCAGTGTGGCGCGCATCGACCGCAACGGCCCCTTCAGCGCGTTTCCCGGTATCGAACGCTGGTTCACCGTGCTCAGCGGTGAAGGTGTGGTGCTGCGCTTCGGCAAGCGCCGCACGATGCTGACCGCCGGCAGCGAGCCGCTGCGCTTCGAAGGCGCCAGCGCGCCGGGTTGTGAGCTGTTGAACGGGCCGACGCTGGACCTGAACCTGATGCTGCGCAGCGACGCCGGGCCTGGCGCGATGCGCCCCGCGCAAGCCGATGAGCACTGGCTCTGTGAAGCCCCGCTGCGCGCGGTGTTCTGCCTCGACACCACTGCGCTGCAAATTGACCAGCAAGCCGCCACACCCCTGCCGGCGGGCACGCTGGCCTGGAGCGAAGCCGCTGCGCACCAGCGCTGGCACCTGCAATCACTCGCGGCGCCGGTGCGCGCCTGGTGGCTGCACTTCAAGCCCCGTCGCCCATGAATGCACCCTTGACACTGTGGCGCCACGCCCGCTTGGCCACCTTTGCCGAAGGCCAGGGCTGGGGACTGGTGGACAACGGCGCGCTGCTCACCGACGGCGCACAGATCCGCTGGATCGGCACCGATGCCGACCTGCCCACAAGCCGCCAACTCGGGCTGGCGCCCGATGCAGAACACGATTTGCAGGGTGCGCTCGTCACGCCCGGCCTGATCGACCCGCACACCCATCTGGTCTATGGCGGCGACCGCGCTGCCGAGTTCGAGCTGCGGCTGCAGGGCGCCACCTACGAAGACATCGCACGCGCTGGCGGCGGCATCCGCAGCACCGTGGCGGCCACGCGCGCCGCCAGCGACGAGACCTTGTTCGCCAGCGCGGCGTCGCGCGCACGCGCACTGATGTGCGAGGGCGTGACGACGCTGGAAATCAAATCGGGCTACGGCCTGAGTGCAGAGCACGAAGCGCGCTGCCTGGCCGTGGCCCGGCGTATCGGCAACGAGCTGCCGCTGACCGTGCGCACCACCTCGCTGGCAGCGCACGCGTTACCCAGCGAATTTGCGGGCCGGCCTGACGCCTACATAGCCGAAGCCTGCAACTGGCTGGCCGCGCAGCACGCCGCCGGTCTGGTGGACGCGGTGGACGCGTTCTGCGACACCATAGGCTTCACACTGGCGCAGACCGAACGCATCTTCCAGGCCGCCGAAGCGCTGGGACTGCCCGTCAAGCTGCATGCCGAGCAGCTCAGCGACCAGGGTGGCGCCGCACTGGCTGCGCGTTATGGGGCGCTGAGCTGCGACCACCTGGAACATCTCAGCAGCACCGGCATCGCCGCGATGAAAGCCGCCGGCACGGTGGCGGTGCTGCTGCCAGGGGCCTTTTACTTTCTGCGCGACACCCACCTGCCGCCGGTGCAGGCGCTGCGCGACGCCGGCGTGCCGATGGCCCTGGCCACCGACCACAACCCCGGCTCGTCGCCCTGCCTGAGCCTGCTGCTGATGCTGAACATGGCCTGCACGCTGTTCCGCCTGACGCCCGAAGAGGCATGGCGCGGTGTCACCGTCAACGCTGCGCGTGCGCTGGGTCTGCATGACCGCGGCACGCTGGCCCCCGGCCAGCGCGCCGACTTTGCGGTGTGGGGCGCCGAACACCCGCACGAACTGGCCTACCGCTTCGGCCACAACCCCTGCCAGGCCGTGGTGCAGGCCGGCGCCCTGACTGCTGTGCCCGGCCCTCTGCCTCACCCCAGCCGTATCCCTCCCACGCTCCCTCCCTCGCTCCCTCCCACGCTCCCTCCCTCGCTCCCTCTCCCTTGAGGGAGAGGTCTGGGGTGAGGGTGAAATCGCAACACCGCCCCCCTTGCGATTCCTACACCCGACCCTCTCCCCGACCCTCACCCCGACCCTCTCCCCTGCCCACTCCCTGCCCGCGAGAGGTAGCCATACGCCACAGCCCCAAACATGAACGCCACCTACACGCTGCACCCGGGCCGCACGCCGCTGCTCATCAGCATGCCGCACGTGGGCACGCAACTGCCGGCCGACCAGCGCTACCGCTACACGCAGCGCGCGCTGAAGGTGGAAGACACCGACTGGTTTCTCGACCGCCTGTACAGCTTTGCCGGCGACGGGGGCGCCACGCTGCTGATGCCCCGGTACAGCCGCTACCTGGTGGACCTGAACCGGGCACCCGACAACGCACCCATGTACCCCGGGCAGAACAACACCGAGCTGTGCCCGACGCGGCATTTCACGGGCGACCCCATCTACCTGTCAGGCCAGGCGCCCGACGCCACCGAAGTGCAGCGCCGCGTGGCCGGCTACTGGCGGCCGTACCACGACACGCTGCAGGCGCAGCTGCAGCAACTCAAGGCACAGCACGGCCACGTGGTGCTGTTCGACGCCCACAGCATCAAAGGCACGCTGCCCTGGTTGTTTGAAGGCACGCTGCCCGACATGAACCTGGGCACCGCCAACGGCGCCAGTTGCGCGCCCGCGCTGCAGCAGGCCGTGGCGGCCGTGTTTGCCGCGCAAGGCAGCTACAGCCACGTCGTCAACGGCCGCTTCAAGGGTGGCTACATCACGCGTCAATACGGCCAACCGACCAGCGGCGTGCACACGGTGCAGCTGGAAATGGCGTGGAGCGCCTACATGGCGGAAGACATGCCCTGCCGCTGGCACGCGCAGCGTGCTGCAGCGGTGACGCCGCTGCTGCAGCGCCTGGTGCAGACGCTGCTGGAATGGAAACCGGCGCCGTGAGTGAGCCAGCCTCCGGCAGCGCCGGCCCGCTCTGCAACACCAGCCCATTCGGCGGCAACGGCCCATTCGGCAGCGCCGGCTCACTCGGCGGCAACGGCGCGGCAGATCAGGCCGGTGGCGCTGGCGCTGGCGGCGGCACCGGCGCCGCACGCACGCTGTGGGCGCCGCGGGCCTGGCTGCGCGGCGGCTGGGCCGAACACGTGCTGCTGCGCATCGACGCCACTGGCCACTGGGCCGAGATCACACCCGGCACGGCGACGCCGCCCGCGGGTGCCGAAGTTCTCCCCGGCAGCGTGCTGCCCGGCCTCGTCAACGCCCACAGCCACGCCTTCCAGCGCGCCTTTGTCGGCCTCGCTGAACGCCGCGACAGCGCCCACGACGACTTCTGGAGCTGGCGCGACCGCATGTACGGCGTGGCGCTGCGCATCACGCCCGAGCAGCTGCACGCCGTCGCCTGCCACCTCTACGCCGAGCTGCTGCAAGGTGGCTACACGCACACCTGCGAATTCCACTACCTGCACCACGCGCAGGGCGGCCAGCCCTACGCCGACGAGGCCACGATGTGCCGTGCGCTGGCGCAAGCCGCGCAGGACACCGGCATGGGCCTGACGCTGCTGCCGGTGCTGTATGAACGCGCCGGCTTCGCGCAGCCCCGACTGCGCGCCGACCAATGCCGCTTTGCCGCCGACGTGGCGCGCGTGCAGCGCCTGCGCGATGCGGTGCGCGGCTGGCAACTGCCGGGCGTGGGCGCAGGCGTGGCCGTCCATTCGCTGCGCGCGGCGGCGCCGGCGTCCATCCACGCCCTGGCCCGCCTGTGTGACGGCGACCCCGGCCCCATCCACATCCACATCGCCGAGCAAACCGGCGAGGTCGACGACTGCGTGGCCGCCACCGGCGCCCGCCCTGTCGAATGGCTGGCGCGTGAGCTGCCGCTCGACTCGCGCTGGCAGCTGGTGCATGCCACGCACGCCACGCCCTCAGAAATAGCCGCCGTGGCCGCCACCGGTGCCGGCGTGGTGTTGTGCCCCGGCACCGAGGCCAACCTGGGCGACGGCCTGTGCGACCTGCCACGCTGGCTGGCCAGCGGCACGCCGCTGGCGCTGGGCAGCGACAGCCAGGTCACCCGCAGCTGGCCTGAAGAGTTGCGCTGGCTGGAATACGGCCAGCGGCTGCACCTGCGCCAGCGCAACGTGGCCGCCGACCCCGCGGCGCAACCCGCCACCGCAGCACGCTTGTTCGGTGCCGTGCTGGCCGGTGGCGCCGCTGCAGCCGGCGGGCTGCAGGGTGCAGCGCACGCAGGCCTGCAGCCCGGCGCCCACGCCGACCTGCTGCTGCTGAACACGGCAGACCCCGCGCTGGCCGGGGTGCCACCCGGCCACGCGCTGGATGCGCTGGTCTTCGCCGCGCCAGCCGTGCCCTTCGCCCGTGTGATGGCGCGCGGGCAGTGGCGCGACAACACGGACGGTGCCCAGGCGCAGACAGCGCGGTTCGTCCAGGCCGTGCAGGCCTGCAACGCGGCCCGTTGATGCAGCCGTAAAACCCGCGCTGCACGGGGCATTTGCTGAACGTGGAGGTGTTCATTGATCCGGGGCGCTGCCCCACATCATGAAACTTGGGAGCTGGCAAGACCCTGGAAAACCCTGATATTTCTCACCTTCAGCATAAAAAAGTATGTATCATTCGTGCATACCTGAAGAAAGCACGTCATGGAAGCCACCGTTGCCGAACGCGGCCAGATCACCCTGCCCAAGGCGGTGCGTGACGCCCTGGGCCTGACCAAGGGCAGCAAATTGAAGGTCGAACTCATCGACGGCCGCATCGTGCTGCGCAAAGACGTGCAAGACGCGCTGAGTCGGGTACGCGGGCGGTTCAAGCTGGCCGAGGGCGTGACCACCGACGATGTGATGCGCGAACTGCGGGGTCGTGCCCCCGGTGACCCGCTGGACTTCTGAGCACAGGCCGATGATCGCTGTCGACACGTCCATCATCGTCGACCTGCTGGGCGGCGACGCGCGCGCCGACGCTGCCGAGTCTTGCCTGCGCCAGGCGCTGTCTCAAGGGCCGGTGGTGACTTGCGCCGTGGTGCTCAGCGAAGCGGTGGCCGGCCTGGGCCGCAGTTCGCAACTGATCGACACGCTGGAAGAAATGGGCGTGGGCTATTCAGCACTGGAACTGCGCGCTGCAGCCAGGGCCGGCGAGATGCAACGCCGCTACAACGAACGCTTGAAGGCGGCCGGCGGCATGCCGCAAAAACCACGCACCGTGCCCGACTTCCTGATCGGCGCCCACGCCCTGCTGCAGTGCCAGGGCCTCATCACCCGTGACGCGGGGTTCTTCCGCGACTACTTCAAGGGGCTCAAGGTCATCGTGCCGAAAGCTTGAGCCCCGAACATCCATCTGTCCCGACCACACCCAGGAGCCCCCATGCTGCAAGCCTATCGCCAACATGCCGCCGAACGCAACGCGCTCGGCATTCCGCCGCTGCCGCTGGACGCCAAACAGGTGGCCGCGCTGATCGAACTCATCAAGGCCCCGCCCGCTGGAGAGGATGCTTTCCTCTTGGACCTGCTGACGCATCGCGTGCCCCCGGGCGTGGACGACGCAGCCAAGGTCAAGGCCAGCTTCCTGGCCGCCGTGGCGCACGGCGACCTTGCGGTGGGCCTCATCAGCAAGGCCAAGGCCACC
>JBBQMM010000181.1:0-8466 GCA_038328935.1 Burkholderiales bacterium | reverse complement strand
GCGCTCCTGGCCTGCGCCGCCGCCGACCCGGCGCTGCGCCAGGCCATGGCGGAGGTGGCCGACCGGCCCGAATCGGCGCGCATCAAGCTGCGGCCGTTCGCTGAGCAAGGCAATGAGGCGGCGATCACGCAGATCTGCATCGCGTACGGCCGCAGCATGGACTACCGCGTGCGCGACGCCGAGCGCGCGCAGGCGTTCGCCTGGTGCGCGCAAGCGGCGCGCGCCGGCCACGTCGACGCGCAGTACCACCTCGGCATGTTCCATAAATCGGGCATCGGCACGGCTGAAGACAAAGTCGCGGCGCTGCAGTGGTACCGCCAGGCGGCCGCGCATGGGCATGAAGAAGCCGAGAACGAAGCCCGAGGGCTGGAAGGCCGACCGCGCGTGTGCAAGAACTGGATCACGCAATGCAGGATGTTCTAGGATGAGCCGCCATCGACAGATCGCTGCGGGGCTGCACATCGCGGCGGGCCTTTTCGTGGCTGGCACCGTAGGCGCGCTGTGGGTCTGCGCCGCGCTGCTCGCGCCGACGTTCGAAGGCAGCTTCGTTCCCGGGCTCGTCGCGATGTTCGGGCGGCCGATTGCAGTGGTGTTGATCGGATTTGGCGTGCTGGAGATTGCCGCGGCGATCGCGTTGTTGCGCGACAGCGCGTGGGCTCATGTTGCGCTCCTGATGGTGAGCGCGGTTCTGCTGTTGGTGTTTCCGATCGGCACCTCGCTTGCGATCTACACCGGCTGGGCGTTGATGCCGTCGATCCGACGGTGCGTTGTTTGAAGCTGTGGCGAGGCTCGGCGGTTTGCGGCACCCGGACACTCCATGTGCTGCAGCGCAGGCCGGGCCGACCGGGGCGCTTGGCCGGCCCGTGCTCGAGTAGCCAGCTCGACAGCCGGTTGGGCTGCTGGCTCTCGCCGCGCACCGTTCCGCACGGGCTTCAAAAGGTGAACCGCACCCCCGCCGACAGCGCGCGCCCAGGCAGCGGCGACAGCGTCCGCACGGTGCTGGTGGTGCTGGCGTTGTAGGCCAGCTGGTTGGTTGCGTTGCGCAACCTGACGAACAACAGCGCGTTGCGCGGGCCCAGGGGCAGCCGGTAGCGCGCCGACAGGTTCACCAGGGTGTAGCCCGCCGTGGGCTGCTCGGTCACGGGCACGTCGGTCTGGCGGCGCGCATGCTGAATCTCGGCGCGCGCCGACCACCCGCCTCGGCCCACATCCAGGCCCACCGTGGCGCGCAGCGGCGCCAGACGGGGCAGGGGTTCGCCGCTTTCAAGGTTGCGCCCGCGCACCCAGTCCAGGCGCGCGTCCAGGCTGGTGTCGAGCGCGCCCTTGGACAGCTGCCAGGCGGCTTCAGCTTCCAGCCCGTACAGGCGGGCGCGCACGCCCTGGAAATTGAACACCGGGTAGGGGTCGCCCGCATCGTCGATATGTTCTGCACCCGTGGCCGACAACAGGATGTAGTTCGCAAAGCGGCTGTCAAACACCGCCACTTTGGCGTGGTGGGGGCCGCTGCCCCATGCCAGCCCCAGATCGACGTTGCGGCCCCGCTCCAGGCGCTGCGCAGCGTCGCCTTGCTCGAAGGTGCCGGTGGCCGCATGCACACCGTTGGCGTACAGCTCGTAACTGGTGGGCGCGCGCTGCGTGGCGGCCAGGTTGGCGCTCAGTTGCCAGGCGCTGCTGAGGTTCAGTACGGCACCCAAAGTGGCGCTGCGCGGCGTGTAGCGGCGTTCTTGTGCGGGGCCGAATTGCACGGTGTCGAGGTCGGCGTCGCCGTCTGAACGCACGCGCGTTTGTTCGACCCGCAGGCCGGCACTGAGGTGGCCTGCGCTGGCATTGCCGGCGCTGCCAAACGACCATCGCTCCAGCACGAACAGCGCGGCCTGCCGGCTCAGCGTTGAAGGCACGAAGGCTTCTTCGCCCAGCGCCGAAAAGCGCACCGATTCCCACTGCAGGCCCCAGGTGCCTTCCAGGCGGCCGGCGCCCAAGGGCATGGCGCGGTGGTTGGCTTCCAGGCGTCCGTCGCTGCCGCGCGACTTGAAGGTGGTGCCGATGCTGCCATCGCCCTCGACTTCCTGGTGTTGGTAGTCGGTGCTGCTGGCCTGGGCGCGCACGGTGTCGATGAAGCCGCCGAGCCCGCCGCCCAGAGCCCGGGCTTCGCCCGCCAGCCCGACTTTGTCGCGCCGCATGCGCACCGTGATGGCGTCTTCGGCCACGATGCCGTAGTCGTTGCGGTAGCTGTCCACACTGGCACCCAGGTAGCCGTTGTTCCACACCCAGGAGCCACCCAATGCGCCGCCCTCGGCCTTGCTGGCCGAATTGACCACCCGCGTGCGCCTCTCGCTGGTGCCGTCTTCCAGCGGACGGTTGAAGGTGGGCACGCGCAAGTCGTCGGTGCGGCGACTGAACGCGTCGGCGTGAATGACCACGCCCTGGCCGCCGCCTTCCACCAGCGCCGACAGCGTGCGCTCTCTCGAGGCGCCGCCCCACCGCGTTTCCACGGCGCCAGACAAGGGGCCGACCGCAGCCTTGGGTATGCGGTTGTCGATGGCATTCACGACGCCGCCCACGGCGCTGCCGCCATACAGCAGCGCTGCCGGGCCGCGCAACACTTCGAGCCTTTCGACGACCAGCGGGTCGATAGGCACCGCGTGGTCGAAGCTCAGGCTGGATGCGTCGACCGAAGCGCCTGCGTTGCTCAGTACACGGATACGGTCACCGTCCTGGCCGCGAATGACGGGCCGGTTGGCGTTGGGGCCGAAGCTGGTGGAGGCCACGCCCGGCAGGCCGTCCAGCGTTTCGGCCAGGGTCGAGCCCCGGCGCAATATCAGGCCGTCACCCGCCAGCACGGTGGCTGGCGCAGCGACATCGCTACGGCCCAGCGGGTTGCCGGTGATCACCACCTGTTGGGTGATGGTTTGCGCCCACGCAGGGGCGACAGCGGCCAGGGTGGCCGCCAAAAGGGTGCGTTTCATGCAGATGTCCTCGTCGGCCTGGGAACGGCCGATCACAAGCAAAGAAGGGGGTCCGCAGCAGGGCTGCGGTGATGCGCTTGGGGAACTCAGGCCCGCGGTGGCCCGCGGGCGTCGTAGGCCGTTGCGGCCGTCGACGGTGGTGCCCAGCAGGGTTGCGTCTGCGGGGCTGCTCGGGGCCACTGAGGGGGCGCCGATGCGGGGCCATCGCTGCCGGGTGCTTGCCCAGACAGCAACTGGTCGATCAGTTGGCAAACCGGCGAACCTGCAGCATGACCGGTATGGTCTGTGTGGTCTGTGTGGTCTGTGTGGTCGTCAGCCTGTGCCGAGGCGATCAGTGCGGCATGAGCAACGCCGGGGAGAGCGCCGTTCTGGGTGCCGTCCAACAGCACAGATGCAGGCGTTTGCCCGTGCGGATGGGTGAGTGCGTGCGGTCTGGCGTGTGCCACCGCATGCCACAGCGCGGCCCCCTGCGCCAGCAGCAGCAACAGCAGCGCCGCGCCGACGATACGGCGCACCAGGGGCGTGGTGCGTTGCGGGGCCATGACGCAGGAGTGTAGGCGTTCAGTCCCGTGTCGATCAGGCCTGGTCAGGCCTGTCAATCAGGCCTGTCGATGAGGCCTGCGATGAGGCCTGTCGATGAGGCCTGTCGATGAGGCCTGCAAAGCTCAGGCCTGCAAAGTTCAGGCCTTCAGGCCTTCAGGCGTTGGGCTGCGCTGTCGATGCTGTGCCTCAAGTCGGCATAGTTGTGGTGCACCGCAAACTGAGGAAACTGCGCCACGATGCCGGGCGGCGGATGGATGAAGAAGCCTGCGTCAGCGGCGACCAGCATGCCGGTGTCGTTGTAGCTGTCACCGGCCGCAATGACCTTGAAGTTCAGCGACTTCAGCGCATTCACGGCGTGGAACTTCTGGTTGGGCTGACGCAGTTGGTACGCCGCCACAAAACCTTCGCCATCCACTTCAAGCCGGTGGCACATCAGCGTCGGGCGGCCCAGCTGCTGAATCAGCGGGTCGGCAAACTCGTAAAAGGTGTCGGACAGGATGATCACCTGGTAGCGGCTGCGCAGGTCGTCCAGGAAGTCCTTGGCACCTTCCATCGGCGCCATGCCCGCGATGACGGCCTGGATGTCGGCCAGCTTCAGGCCATGCTGGCGCAATAGCGCCAGGCGAAAACCCATCAGCTTGTCGTAATCGGGCTCGTCACGCGTGGTGCGGCTGAACTCGGTGATGCCGGTGCGCTGTGAAAAGGCGATCCAGATTTCGGGAATCAGCACACCTTCAAGGTCGAGGCAAACAATCTGCATGGGCTCTCCTGTAGGGCCGCCATGCTAGTGCAGCGAGTGACGCGTTCAGACGACGCGTTTGGACGTCGCCAGCAGAAGAAAATTTGCCTGAGCGACACCCATGACCAGGTGGCAGCCCTGGGCTCTTCAACGGCGTCACTGAGGGCCTCACTGACGGCCTCACTGACGGCCTTGTTGACCGCCTTCCTGACGGCCTCATTGACTGCAACCCAGGGTGCAACCCGCGCCGGCGCCGTGGTGAAGAGCCCGCCCCGGCAGCGGCTCAGTCGGCAGCGGCCAGCACCACGCTGAGCTTTCGGGTCTGGCCTGCGCGCCAGACGCTGAGCACCACGGTTTCGCCGATCGCACGACGTTCCAGTTGCTCCAGCAGGTCGTCCAGATGGGACACTGCTTCACCGTTGATGGCCGTGATGACGTCGCCGCCGACGACCTCGCCGCGCTGGCCGCGCCGGAATGGCTGCAGGCCGGCCCGGCCTGCAGTGCTGTTGGCGGCCACCTGCACCAGCACCACGCCCTTGGGCAGGTCCAGCGCACGGCGCAGGTTCGGCGCGCCGGCGCTGATGCCCAGCGCCGGCCGCACGAAGCGGCCGTCGCGGATCAGGCGCGGCACGATGCGGTTCACTTCGTCCACCGGGATCGCGAACCCGATGCCCGCACTGGCGCCGCTGGGGCTGGCAATCTGGGTGTTGACGCCGATCAGGCGGCCTGCCGAGTCGAGCAACGGCCCGCCGGAGTTGCCCGGGTTGATGGCCGCATCGGTCTGGATCACGCCGCGTATGGTGCGGCTGTTGAAGGACTCGATTTCGCGGTTCAGCGCGCTGATGAGGCCGGTGGTCAGCGTCTGGTCCAGGCCGAAGGGGTTGCCGATGGCATAGACGCGCTGGCCCACCAGCAGGTCGCGGCTGGAGCCCAGCGCGATGGGAAGCATCTTCTCCTTGGGCGCCTCGATTTGCAGCACGGCCAGGTCGCGGTCGGGGAAGGCGCCGACGAGCTTGGCATCGAAGGTGCTCTGGTCGGCCAATGTCACGCGCGCGCCATTGGCGCCCTGTATGACGTGGAAGTTGGTCACCACGTGGCCCGCGTTGTCCCACACGAAGCCGGTGCCTGTGCCGCGCGGCACCTGCTGCAAGTTGGTGGAGAACAGATCGCGTTGTGCGCCCAGGCTGGTGATGTGCACCACCGACGGCGACGCGCGCTTGAAAAGGTCGACGTTGGCCTGTTCATCGGCCGCCAGGGCACCACGGGGCGTAACGGTGCGGGCCACGGCTTCGGTGCGGCTTTGCGCTGGCGGCGGCGCCACCACCGCGGTGGTGGCCAAGGCGGCGGCCAACAGGGCCCGGGGAGCGAGCTTCTTGTTCATCGGTGGTGGGCTCCAGGGGGCAGGGTCGACGCTGACGATGGCATATAGGAACGGCGGGCACCAAGTCAAGGGCTGCGGGTGCCGGTCTGGCGCGGGCCCCTGTTCGATCTGCTGCTGGCCGGCCAGCCGGCCAGCGCCCGCCGCCTGCGCCGGGTCGTTGCAATCTTCAGGCCACGGGACTTCAGGCCACGAGACTTCAGGCCACGAGACTTCAGGCCGCGAGACTTCAGGCCACGAGACTTCAGGCTACGGTATAGGCCGCTGCGCCGGTGGCGATCAAGGTGCCTTCTTCGTTGACCAGCCGCATCTGCGTGTTGCCGATGCGCCCGCCCAGCCGCATCACTTCGGCGGTGACGGTGAACTGTTTTCCGATTCCTTGACGCAGGAAGTCCACGCGCAGGTCGATGGTGCCCAGGCGCACGAAGCGCTTCAGCACCTGCTGCGCATTGTCTTGCGCGTGGCGCGCCGCGATGTCCACCACCAGGGCCAACCCGCCGATGTGGTCCAGCACCGCCGAGATCACGCCACCATGCAGCCGCCCGTGGGCGTAGTGGCCCACCAGGGCCGGGCGCATGTCGAAGGTGGCGCGCACGTCATGTGGCTGCACCGAGACGATCTTCAGGCCCAGGGTCTGGTTGAAGGCGATGTCGCGCTCGAACAGGTCGATGAGCGATCGGTTCAGCAGTGCCTGCTCGGCCGCCGAGCGGTCCGGCGCCACAGCCTCGGTCATGCAGGGGCTCCGGCGTGCAAGCCCAGCCGCTGCCGTGCTTCTGCGGGCGAGGCGATGGCGCGCCCGGCGCGCTCGGCACACTGGGCCAGCGCCTGCACCAGCGCGCCGTTGCCGCTGGCGCGCTCGCCGCCGGGCAGGTAGAAGGTGTCTTCGAGCCCGGTGCGCAGGTTGCCGCCCAGATCGGCCGTTTTCTGGTGCACCGGCCAGATCTCGGCGCGGCCGATGAGTGTGCTTTGCCACACCGCGCCTGCAGGCGCATAACGCGGCAACAGTGCAAGCAGCTCGGCATCGCAGGGCATGCCGCTCGCCACACCCATCACGAAGTTGACCGAAGCCGTTCCGCTGAGACCGGACCGGAGACGGTCCGGTCGTTCGCCAGCCGTGGAACCGTCCGCAGTGGACGATCCCACGCGCGGGCTCACCATGCCGGCCTTCAGGTACATGGCCACGCTGCGCAGGATGCCGATGTCGAAACACTCGAATTCGGGGTGTGTGCCGGCGGCTGCCATCACGTCGAGGAACTGCTTGACCTTGGCCACCGGGTTGTCGAACACCATCGGCGGCCAGGCCCATTCACCGTTGTCCTTGATCTTCAGGTAGTTCAGCGTGCCCGCGTTGCAGGCCGCAATCTCGGGCTTCACGCGTTCGATGCAGGCCTGCGGGCCGCTGATGTCCTTGCCCACCACGCCGGTGGTCAGGTTGATGATGACGCCGGGGCAGGCGGCACGGATGGCGTTGCACACCGCAACCGCCACCTCCGGGTCCCAGCTGGGCAAGTGGCCAAAGCCGGGCTCCTGGTTGCGCAGGTGCACGTGCATGATGCTGGCGCCGGCATTGAAGGCGTCGCGCGCCTCGGCCGCCATCTGCGCAGGCGTCACCGGCACCGGGTGCTGTTGCGGGTTGGTCAGCACGCCCGTCAGCGCGCAGGTGAGGATGGCTTTGTCGTTGTTCATGAGGTGCCGCTTTCAATGAGGTCCAGTTCCACCAGCACGGCGCCGGCGGCCACCGTGTCCTTCGCTTTGACGTGCACGGCCTTGATGATGCCGGCGGCGCCGGCATGCAGCCACATCTCCATCTTCATGGCCTCCACGCAAACCAGCGCTTGACCGCTCGCCACGCTGTCGCCGGGCTGCACGGCCACCTGGGCCACGACGCCTGCCACTGGCGCGCGGGCGTGGCGGGGGTCGGCGGCGGTGCCCGTGGCCGGGAAGGGCGAGGGTTCGTCGAAACTGAAGACCGCACCCTCCAGTGCCAGGTGCAGCGTGGTTCCGTCGCGCACCGCGGTGAGCTGCTGCTCTACCCCATCGATCAGCACCCGTGCTCGATGGTCCTGCCAGCACAGCACCTGCACGCCGGCCGCGGGCACGCGCAGGGCACGCGTCTGGCCCTGGCAGTGCAGGCTGATGCCGAAGGTCGACACGCTGGCCGGCCGCTGCCCGAAGCTGCCCTCATGCCCCGCCAGCAGCGCAGCCGCCAGCCGCCACGCCCGTTCAGGCGGCTCGGGGCGCTGCAGCAGGGCCTCGGGCGCGTCGGCCGGTTGTGCGGCCCACTCGTCCAGCCGCGTGGTGGTCAGCTGCGCAGCCGTGAACTGGGGGTGGTTGATGAGATCGCGCAGGAAACGGCCGTTATTGCGCAGCCCGATGAGCGGCAGGGCTTCCAGTGCAAGGGTCAGGCGCCGCACGGCGTCGCTGCGGTCGCGGCCGTGGCCGATCACCTTGGCCACCATGGCGTCGTAGTAGGGCGACACCTCGCCGCCTTCGCTGATGCCGTGGTCGATGCGCACGCCGGTGGTCTGGCCGCCGGGCGTGGCCATTGCCTGCACGGCGTCGGGCCGCCAGCCCAGGATGCGGCCGGTCTGCGGCTTGAAGCCGTCGTACGGATCCTCGGTGTACAGCCGGGCCTCGATGGCATGGCCGGCAAAGCGCACTTGGTCCTGCGCCAGCGGCAGCGGTTCACCGGCGGCCACGCGCAATTGCCACGCCACCAGATCGAGCCCGGTGATGCACTCGGTCACCGGGTGCTCCACCTGCAGCCGGGTGTTCATCTCCAGAAAGTAGTGGTTCAGGTCGGCATCGACGATGAACTCCACCGTGCCGGCGCCCACGTA
>JBBQMM010000180.1:0-8516 GCA_038328935.1 Burkholderiales bacterium | reverse complement strand
AGGGAGAGGGAGCAAAAGCCCGGCTGTGACGCCAGTCTGGTGGCCGTTTCGTCTGATCCCCTTTCTTTCAGGTAAAGGGCTGGGGTGAGCGCGGCGGCAATGCCGCCTGAGAACGCTCTCAGTCGACATAGCGCAGCCCCGCCTTGGCCAGCGGCTCGCGCATGTGGTACATGTCCAGCCCCAGCACGCCAGAGGCCAGCTTGGCGCGCTTGTCGGCTTCCAGCGCCTCGCGCTTGCTGGCAGCGTCCAGCGTGGCCACCGCCATCGCAGCCGGCACCACCACCACGCCGTCGTCGTCGGCCACGATCACGTCGCCGGGGGTCACGCAGGCGCCAGCGCAGACGACCGCAATGTTCACCGAGCCCAGCGTGGCCTTGATGGTGCCCTTGCTGCTGATGGCGCGGCACCACACCGGGAAACGCATCTCGGTGAGGTCCTTCACGTCGCGGCAGCCACCGTCGATGACGAGGCCGCGTGCGCCGCGCGCCTGGAAGCTGGTGGCCAGCAGGTCGCCGAAGAAGCCGTCGGTGTTCGGCGACGTGAGCGCAGCCACGACGATGTCGCCGGGCTGGATCTGCTCGGCCACCACGTGCAGCATCCAGTTGTCGCCCGGGTGCATCAGCACCGTGACCGCTGTGCCCGAGATGCGCGCGCCGCTGTAGATGGGGCGCAGGTAGTTCTGCATCAGACCCACGCGCCCCAGCGCCTCGTGCACGGTGGAGGCACCGAAGTGCCCCAGCTGATCGGCCGCCACGCTATTGGCGCGCGTGATGTTGCGTTTGACGACGCCCAGTTCAAACATGGTCAGAGCCCCTTCACCTTCAGCGCGGCGTCCAGCCGCGGGTAGACCCGCCGCGCATTGCCTTCGTAGATCTGGTGGCGGTCGCTGCCGACCACGATGGTGCTGGCTTCGATGTAGCGCTTGGTGTCGTCGTAATGATGGCCGGTCTCGGGGTCGATGCCGCGCACGGCGCCGATCATCTCGCTGGCAAAGAGGATGTTCTGCACCGGTATCACCTTGGTCAGCAGGTCGATGCCGGGCTGGTGGTAGACGCAGGTGTCGAAGTAGATGTTTTTCATCAGGTGGTCTTTGAGCAGCGGCTTCTTCATCTCCTGCGCCAGGCCGCGGTAGCGCCCCCAGTGGTAGGGCACGGCGCCGCCACCATGAGGAATCACAAAGCGCAGCGTCGGAAAGTCCTTGAACAAGTCGCCCTGCAGGCACTGCATGAATGCTGTGGTGTCGGCGTTGATGTAGTGCGCGCCGGTGGCGTGGAAACAGGCGTTGCAACTGCTGCTGACGTGGATCATCGCCGGGATGTCGTACTCCACCATCTTCTCGTAGATGGGGTACCAGTGGCGATCGGTCAGCGGCGGGCTCGTCCAGTGGCCGCCGCTGGGGTCGGGGTTCAGGTTGATGCCGACGTTGCCGTACTGCTCCACACACTTCACCAGTTCGTGAATGCAGGTGGCCGGGTCGACGCCCGGGCTCTGCGGCAGCATCGCCGCCGGGATGAAGTGGTCAGGGAAGAGTTGCCCCACGCGGTAGCACAGCTCGTTGCAGATGGCCGACCACGTGGCGCTGATGTTGAAGTCGCCGATGTGGTGCGCCATGAAACTGGCCCGCGGGCTGAAGATGGTGAGATCGCTGCCGCGCTCTTTCATCAGGCGCAGCTGATTGGTCTCGATGCTCTCGCGCAATTCGTCGTCGCTGATCCTGAGATCGGCCACCTTCGGCATCAGCGCCGGGTCCTTGATGCCGGCAATCTGCGCGTTGCGCCAGGCTTCGAGCGACTTGGGTGCGGTGGTGTAGTGGCCGTGGCAGTCGATGATCATGGTGGGTTTCCTGCTGTTCAGTGCGCAAACCCAGGGTCACGCCGGTGCCATGCCGTGGCGGCGTTTGGTCTGGACGGCCTGGGGTGAATTGAAAAATTCCAGCATCTCGCTCACGGCCCGATGCTGCGCGCTGCCGGGCTGCAGACCCAGGCCCAGCGCGACCGAAAACGTGGTGATGAAGGCGGTACTGCCGGGCAGCAAGCCCAGCACATCGACGCCCGGCAGATGCATCAGCTCGCTGAACTGCTGAAAGCCCAGCTCCACCTGCCCGCTGGCCAGCAGCGAGCCCACCGGCACGCCGGGGGGCGCCTGCACCATGCGGCTGGCCATGGTGGAGGCAAGGCCCCAGCGTTCGAACAACTGCGTCAGATACAGCCCACTGGGGCCGGTGGAAAAGCTGATGCTGCGCGCCGCCAGCACGGCGGCCTTCAGCGCCGCTTCGGTGCTGACATCGGGCCGCGCCGCCCCGGCCTTGACGGCCACGGCCACCGGCGACTGCACCAGGTCCACGCGGCTGCCGGGCTGCAGGTGGCCGGCGGCCATCAGCTTGTCGATGGCATCGGCCGCCAGCAGCACCACGTCGAAGGCCTCGCCGGCCTGCACACGCCTGGCGGCGTCGACGCCAGCCACCGACTCGATGGCCACGCGGTGGCTGCTGCGCTGCTCGAAGTCAGCCGCCAGCTCGGCCAGCAGCTGCCGTGTCGCCATCGACGAAATGCCGGTGATGGTGACGCGGGCGGTGGCAGGTGACGGTGAGCTGTCCATGCTTGATTCTTGAACGCTTTCATCGCTTCTTCATGGCCTGCTGCCGTAAAGAAACTTCAACATGGCCGGGAAGCGCTGCGCCCAGGCCGTTTCGGTGTGCGCGCCACCCTCGACCAGCTCGAAATGCGGCAGCCATCCGCGTGCCACCAGCGCATCGCGCAGGCGTCGCACCGCGGGCACGGCACGGGGCCCTTCAGCGCTGCCCATGTCCAGCCAGATGCGCGGTGTCGGCAGGTCGGCCGGCGCCTGCCGGACCGCGCGCACGATGGCCTCGTCGGCCCACCACACCGATGGCGACACCACCAGCCCGGCGCCGAAGGTGGCACCGTGCTCCAGCAGCAGCCACATCGTCACCAGCCCGCCCAGTGAAGAGCCGCCCACGGCAGTGTCTTCACGGCCCGACAGCGTGCGGTAGCGGGCGTCGATGGCGGGCTTCAACTCCTGCACCAGGTAGCGGCCATAGGCGGGACCACCACCACCGCCCGCCGGGGTGCCCGGCATCAGCCAGTCGTGCAGGGTCTTGTTGCGCGGCCAGGGTGTGTAGTCGTGCGCGCGGGTGTCGGTGCTCGCCACGGCGACGACGATCATCGGCTGCAGTTCGCCGGCCAGCACCCCGCGCTGGGCCGCCTCGTCGGCCTGCCATTCGGCGCCCGCAGCCTGGGCGTCGAACACGTTTTGGCCATCGTGCAGGTACAGCACCGGGTAGCGCCGCTGGGGATCGTCGCCATAACCCGGCGGCAACCACACTTGCACTTCGCGCGGGCCGACGTGCACCGATAGCGGCAGCAGCAGCCTGTCGATGCGCCCGGTGCGTTGCGGCGGCGGCGCGTCGGGGTCGGCACCGAACAAGCGTTGCACGCGCTGTGGACGCAGCGGGTCGGTCGCCGCGGTGTCGAGCAACCAGCTGCGGTTGCGGCCATCTTCCCAGCCGGCGTCAGGGCGGCCGGGCCGCTCGATCTTGAACTTGTGCGCCACCGGCTGGCCCGCTGCGGCTGCAGCTTCCATCTGCAACTGCAGCCGGTACCAGCCGGGCGCACCCGGCACCGCGCTGGCCGTCAGCGTCTGCTGCCAGCTCAGTGGCGGCACCGCACCGCGCACGCCCACGCTGTCGCGTGCGGGGTCGAAGCGGCCTGCGGCGATCTCGGCCCGCAGGTCGATCACAAACTCCACCGCCGTGGCGGCCACGGCGCGCACCGGCGATGCCAGCGCCAGCACTGGCACCAGCGCCAGCGCCAGCGCCTTCACCTTCACCTTCACCTTCACCTTCACCTTCACCATCGCCAGCGCCGACCCCGGCACCGGCACCAGCGCCAGCCGGCACAGCTGCCAGACCAACCCGACGAAGGATCGACAACGTTTCATGTCGCGATGCTGCCACGGCCGTGGCCACGGCCTTGGACATCTCCATGCACTACCCTCACCCACCATGGAGCACACCCACACAGCCGTCGACGTGGCCATCGTCGGTGCCGGCATTGCCGGCGCGTCATTGGCCTTTTTCGCCGCGCCGCATGCCCGCGTGCTGCTGCTGGAACGTGAAGAGCAGCCCGGCCTGCACAGCACCGGCCGCAGCGCCGCCATGTTCATGGAAAGTTACGGCTCGCCGCAGGTGCGTGCGCTCACCCGTGCCAGCCGGCCATTCTTGGAGCAGCCACCGGCCGGCTTTTGCAGCACGCCGCTGATGGCACCGCGGGGCGCGCTGTACATCGCCCGCGCCGACCAGCGCCAGGAACTGCAAGCCCTCTACGACACGCTGCTGGCTGACGGCTGCCCGGCCCAGTGGCTGGAAGGCGCCGCCGCACGGGCGCTGGTGCCGGTGCTGCTGCCGCAGGCCTGCAACGCGGCCGTGCTGGACCCGCTGGCCGCCGATCTGGACGTGCACGCGCTGCACCAGGGCTTCCTGCGTGGCGCACGGGCGCAGGGCGCGCAGTTGCGCTGCGGCGCCGAGGTGCTGTCGATGCAGGCCGACACAACGGGCCGCACCGATGCCGATGCCGATGGCGATGGCGATACCGATGCCGATGCCGATGCCGATACCGATGGCGGCTGGCTGCTGCACACCCGCACCGGCACCGTGCACGCCGGGCGGGTGGTCAACGCTGCCGGAGCCTGGGCCGACGAACTGGCAACACGCGCCGGCATCAACCCCATCGGGCTGGAGCCCCGCCGCCGCTCGGCCTTTGTCTTCGAAGGCCCCGATGGGGTGGACACCGCCCACTGGCCCTGCGTCGCCACGGTCGACGAGAGCGTCTACTTCAAGCCCGAAGCCGGCTTGTTGCTGGGCTCACCGGCCAATGCCGACCCGGTGCCAGCGCACGATGTGATGCCCGAGGAACTGGACATCGCCACCGGCATCGCGCGCATCGAAGCCGCCACCACGCTGCGCATCCGCCGCCCGCGCCGCACCTGGGCCGGGCTGCGCAGCTTTGTTGCTGACGGCGACCTGGTCGGCGGCTTCGAGCCTGCAGCGCCCGGCTTCTTCTGGTTGGCTGCGCAAGGCGGCTATGGCATCCAGACCAGCGCCGCGATGGGGGCTTGCTGCGCGGCGCTGCTGCTGGGCTTGCCGCAGCCCGCATGGGCCGCAGCGGCTCTGCCGGTGCTGAACACGCTGGCACCTCGGCGCGCTGCCTGAGCCTTGCCCGGTTCTTTCCAGGCGGAGGAATCAAATCCGCGTGGCCTGACGCAAGTGCTTGCCGAAGAACCCCAGCGTGCGCTCGAACGCCAGTTCTGCCTGGCCGGGGTTGTATTCCACCACCGGCAACAGCCGCTTCTCGCCCACCTGCGTCTCGTTGAAGAAACCGTGCATGGCGTCGTAGCAATGGAATTCGGGCTTCAGGCCGGCCGCTTCCAGCTTGTCGCGCAAGGCATCGACACCGGCCATCGGAAACGGGTCGTCGTGCACCGCCCAGTGGCCCATCAGCGGCGCCTTCATCTTTGCGGGGTCGACGAAGTCCAGCGGCGGGTAGCCGTACCAGGTGACGGCGGCGTCGCATTCGGGCGCCATCCCGGTGGCCAGCACGGTCAGCGCGCCACCCATGCAAAAGCCCGTGACTCCGGCCGTCTTGCTGCCGCTGCTCTTCAGGTACTGCAGCGCGCCGCGCACGTCCTGGCTCGCGGCATCGCCGAAATTCAGGCCCGTCATCAGGTGGTGGGCTTCTTCAGCGTCCAGCGTGCTCTTGCCGCGGTACAGGTCGGGCACCAGCGCGCGGTAGCCGGCCTTCGCCAGGCGGTCGGCCACGCCACGGATCTGGTCGTTCAGGCCCCACCATTCCTGGATCACCACCAGGCCGGGCGCGCCAGCGGCCGCTGCGGGTTCGGCAAGATAGCCGCTCAGTGCGCCACCGTCGGGGCGCTTGAATTCCACTGTCGTACCCATGGGCTTTGCTCTCCTTGCGTTGTGTGTTTGCGGCGCTAGAGTAGCCGCTCCCGAAAAGCCGCCTTCGATTCAAATGGAAGTCGGCGCACCTTCCAAGCCAGGAGAACCCGAACATGCCCAGTCTGAATGTCAATGGCCAGGTGCGCGAGCACAGCGCAGAAGCCGACACCCCGCTGCTGTGGGTGATCCGTGAACAACTCGGCCTCACCGGCACCAAGTACGGCTGCGGCATCGCACAGTGCGGTGCCTGCACCGTGCACATCGACGGCGCACCGGTGCGCAGTTGCGTGCTGCCGGTGTCGGCGGTGCAGCCGTCGCAGAAGATCACGACCATCGAAGGCCTGTCGCCAGACGGCACGCACGCACTGCAGAAAGCCTGGGTGGCCAACGACGTGCCGCAGTGCGGCTACTGCCAGAGCGGCATGCTGATGGCGGCCGCCGCGCTGTTGAAAGCCAAACCCCGGCCCACCGACGCCGACATCGACACAGCCATCACCAACATCTGCCGCTGCGGCACCTACAACCGCGTGCGTGCCGCCATCAAGCAGGCTTCGGGTGAGATCAAGTCGGCCGGCCTCGACATCGTGCACGTGGTCAGGAGCGTCTGACATGGCTGCCACACTCAACCGACGCGAATTCCTCGGCACCACCACAGCCGGCGCTGCCGGCTTTTCAGTGGCCGCCGGCGCTGCGGGCTTTTCAGTGGCCGCCGGCTCACTGGTCTTCGGCTTTGCCACCGAAGCCGCCGCGCAGGGCACGACAGCCGCAACACCGTCCGCAACACCGTCCGCAACACCGCCCGAAGTCAACGCCTGGGTGGTGGTGCAGCCCGACGAAAAAATCATCATCCGCATCGCCCGCAGCGAGATGGGTCAGGGCACGCTGACCGGCCTGGCGCAGCTGGTGGCCGAAGAGCTGGAATGCGACTGGGCGCGCGTGACGACCGAATACCCCACCCCCGGCGCCAACCTGGCGCGCAAGCGCATCTGGGGCAACTTCAGCACCGGCGGCAGCCGCGGCATCCGTGAAAGCCAGGACTACGTGCGCAAAGGCGGGGCCGCCGCGCGCATGATGCTGGTGCAAGCGGCAGCCGACGAGTGGAAAGTGCCGGCCGCTGAGTGCAGCGCCGCAGGCGGCGTCATCACGCACGGCGCATCGAGCCGTCGCACCAGTTACGGCAAGGTGGCCGCTGCCGCCAGCAAGCTGGCCGTGCCGACCGATGTGAAGCTGAAAGACCCCAAGGACTGGAAGCTGGTGGGCAAGCGCATGGCGCGCCTCGACACGGTGGAAAAGACCAACGGCAAACAGATTTACGGCGCCGACCTGCAGCTGCCGGGGCTGCTGAACGCGTCCATCCGCGCCTGCCCGGTGTTTGGCGGCAAGGTGCGCAGCTTCGACGCCGCCAAGGTGGCCGGCATGCCCGGTGTCAAGAAAGTGGTGAAGGTGGGCGACAACGCCGTTGCCGTCATCGCCGACACCTGGTGGCGCGCCAACAAGGCGCTGACCGCGCTGCCCATCGACTGGGACCTGGGGCCGCATGCCGGCGCGCAGCAGGCAGCCATCAACGCCTCCATCAAGGCCGGCCTGAGTGCCGAGACGGCGGCGGTGGGCAACAGCAACGGCGACATCAAGCAGGCGCTGGCCGGCGCGGCGCGCAGGGTGGAGGCGGTGTACAGCTACCCGCACCAGAACCACGCCACGATGGAGCCGATGAACGCCACCGCGAAGATCACGCTGTCCGCGACGGGGGCGCCCGAGCGCTGCGAGGTCTGGACGCCGACGCAGAACGGCGAGGCCGCATTGGCAGCCACCGCCGAAGCGGCCGGCCTGCCACCGGCGCAGTGCGAGGTTTACAAGATTCACCTCGGCGGCGGTTTCGGCAGGCGCGGTGCGGTGCACGACTGGGTGCGCCAGGCGGTGGCCATCGCCAAGGAAATGCCCGGCACGCCCATCAAGCTGCTTTGGACGCGTGAAGAAGACATGACGCACGGCCTGTATCACCCGATCACGCAGTGCAAGATGACGGCGGGTCTGGACGCCCAAGGCCACGTGACCGGCCTGCACATGCGCATCTCGGGGCAGAGCATCCTGGCCGGCATCTTTCCGCAGAACGTGCGCGACGGCAAAGACCCGGTGGTCTTCCAGGGCTTGAACGCCGGTGGCGGCGAAGCCATGATCGGCTACAGCTTCCCTGCCCTGCTGGTGGACCACGCGATGCGCAACCCGCATGTGCCACCCGGTTTCTGGCGCGGCGTGAACCTGAACCAGAACACGATCTACCTCGAGTGTTTCATCGACGAGATCGCCCACGCCACGCAGCAAGACCCGCTGGCGCTGCGCCGCCATCAATGGTCAGCCTGTGCACCGCGGGCTGGCCCAGATCATGGGCTTTGGCAGCTATGTGGCGGCCTGCGCCGAGGTCTCGGTCAGCGCCGACGGCGTGCTGACGGTGCACCGCACCGTCGCCGCCACCGACTCCCATCCCAATTATGAGCCCTTCAGAGTTGAGGCTGAGGGCTTAGGCCAACACCCCAACCGTAAA
>JBBQMM010000179.1:0-8558 GCA_038328935.1 Burkholderiales bacterium | reverse complement strand
GTGTATTTCTTCAGCGCTTCGCGCTGGCCTTCGGCCTCGGCCGAGTCCACGTTCTGGCCGCCGCGCACGGCCGTGACGGCCGCGTCCAGCGCCTTGCGGCTCAGGCCATGGCCACGCACCACGGCGCCGATGTCGCTCTTGCTGTCGGCCAGGGCCAGCAGGAAGGTTTCGCTGGCAATGAACTGGTCGCCGCGCTGGCTGGCTTCCTTGACGGCCGCCTGCAGCAGATTGACGAGGTCGCGACCCGGCTGCACCGGCTGTCCGCCGCCCTCCACCTGCGGCAGGTTGCGAATGGCGGTTTCCATGGCCGTGGACAAGGCCGCCGTATTGGCCCCGGCGCGGTCGAGCAGCGCCTTGGGTCCGTCGGGCTGCGCCAGCATGGCCGCCAGCAGGTGGGCCGGCTCGATATAGGGATTGCTGCGCGCTACTGCCGCGCTTTGAGCGTCTTGCAAGGCCTGTTGAAAGGCCGTGGTGAGTTTGTCGATGCGCATGAAATAACTCCTCTGATGCCGCGACAGATGAGGCTGTTTATGGCCGCTTCAAGTCTGACTTGAACAACCCCCACTCCCGTCACGGGAGCGCAAGCCGTTCACAGCACGTCATCCACGATCTCGTCGCCCTGGCTGTCCAGCCTGAGACGGCTGCCCAGCCGGTGGTAGTGGCCGGCGTTGTAGAGCAGCGGCGGCAATTCAGCCTGCGTACAGGCCAGCACGCGGCCGATGAACAGCTCGTGGTCGCCTGCGGCCTGGTGCGAGACCATCACGCATTCAAACACGGCCGCGCAAACCTTCAGCACCGGGGCGCCGTGCGCGCCCAGCCGCCAGGCGTCGGTGGAGAACTTGTCGCCTTCGAGTGCTGCAAACCGGTGCGACAAAGCACTTTGATTCGCTGCCAGCACATTGACGGCGAAGCGCGGACTCGCCACAAAGGCGTCCAGCGAAGTGCTGGCGTGCCGCAACGACCACAACACCAGCGGCGGCTGCAGCGACAGCGCGTTGAAGGAGTTGACCGTCAAGCCCAACCAGCGGCCTTGCGCGTCGCAACAGGTGACGACCGTGATGCCGGTGGCGAATCGGCCCAGCGCGGCGCGCAGCTGCTGCGGATGCGGCCCGGCACCTGCTGGGTCGGACGTGGCGTTCAGCGCGTTGGAAAGCGCGGCCGGCGGCGCGGCACGCCGCGTCATGCGTTGTCCGCCACGATGCCCCAGCGTGCCAGGGCCTCGTCATCGGCGACCCGGGCGTCGACCCAGCGCGCGCCTTCGGGCGTGCTTTCCTTCTTCCAGAACGGCGCCTGGGTCTTCAAATAGTCCATCAAGAATTCACAAGCCTGGAATGCGCTGCCGCGGTGGGCGGAGGTGACAGCCACGAGCACGATCTGCTCCAGTGGCTGCAGGGGGCCGACGCGGTGGATGACGCGCACGCCGCGCAGGTCGGCAAAGCGGCGGCGCGCCTCGACCACCATGGCCTCGATGGCGTGTTCGGTCATGCCGGGGTAGTGCTCCAGCTCCATCGCCGTGATGCTGCCGCCAGCCTGTGCGCCGACCCGGTCACGCACCGTGCCCACAAAGGCCACGACGGCGCCGGCACCACCGTCGCCCGAGCGCAGCGCAGCCACTTCGGCGCCAAGGTCGAAGTCACCGCTCTGGATCTGCACTTCGGCCCCGCGCATGTTCAGCCGCCCGTCACTGGGGGAAAGAAAGCCACTTCGGCGCCAGCTGCCAGCGGCGTGTCGTCAGCTGCCATGCGCTGCGCCACGGCGGCGCGCACGGCACGGCCACGTGCCAGCGCCTGGGCGTGTGCGCCGCCCAGGGCTATCAGCTGGTCGCGCAGCCCGCCCACGGTGCTGCCCGCAACCACCGTGACGGCCTGGCTGCCGCCCAGGGCTTCGCGCAACGACGCGAAGTAGCGCACCTGCACGGTAAAGGTGTGGTTGCTGCCGCTGTTGCGGTTGCCGCTGTTGATGTCGCTCATCGCCACACCAGGCTGCTCAGTGCAAGAAAGCGCACGGTGTCGCCGCGCGCGATGGCCTGTCCTGGCGGGTTGTCCAACAGACCATCGGCCCAGACCGTGGAGGTCAGGACGCCCGAACTCTGGTTGGCAAACAGCTCCAGGCCGCCGCTGCTGTTCACGCGCACGCGCAGAAACTCGCGCCGGCGGTCGGGCCTGGGCCAGTCAAAGTCGGCTCGCAACGCCAGCGCCGGTGGCTCCAGGTCCGCCATGCCCTGCAGCGCACGCAGCACGGGCGCCACCGCCAGCAAGAAGGTCACGAAGCTCGACACCGGGTTGCCGGGCAGGCCGATGAACAGCGCTGGATCAGCACCGGGGCTGCGCACGTGGCCGAAGGCCAGCGGCTTGCCCGGCTTCATGGCCACCTGCCACAGCTCGAGCTCACCCTCGGCCTGCACCGCAGGCTTGAGGTGGTCTTCCTCGCCCACGGAGACACCGCCAGAGGTGATGATGAGGTCGTTGCCCTGGGCAGCCCGGCGCAGTGCCGAGCGCGTTGCAGCCAACTGGTCGGGCACGATGCCCAGGTCCTGCACATCGCAGCCCGCGGCCTGCAGCAACGCTCTCAGCATGTACCGGTTGCTGTTGTAGATGGCGCCGGGCTTCAGCGGCTGCCCTGGCATCACCAGTTCGTCGCCGGTTGAAAAAAGCGCCACGCGCGGGCGCCGCAGCACGGGCAGATCGGCAGCGCCGACGGAGGCCGCCAGGCCCAGCGCCTGCGGCGTGAGGCGCGTGCCCGCGGGAAGCACGGTGGCACCGGCCTGCACGTCTTCACCTCGGCGGCGCACCCATTGCCCTGCAACGACGGGGGTGTTGACCCGCACCGCACCCAGGCCTGGTGCAACGTCAGCGTCGGCACCGGGCTTTTCGGGCAACGCATCGCACTGTTCCTGCATCACCACCGCGTCGGCACCAGGCGGCACCTGGCCGCCGGTAAAGATGCGCGCTGCGGTTCCGGGCAGCAGCCGCTGCCCCACCACCCCGGCCGGGATGCGCTGCGCCACCGGCAACACGGCGCCGATGGCGGCCACATCGGCAGCACGCAGCGCGTAACCATCCATTGATGTGTTGTCAGCCGGTGGCACGTCCAGCAACGACCGCACGTCCTGCGCCAGCACCCGCCCCAGAGCATCGAAGGTAGCCACCGTTTCCTGTGCCGTGATGCGGCGAGCGTCAGCACCCTGGCGCAGCCGCAAAAGGGCAGCTTCCAGACTCAGCAGAGGGCGGGGATCGGCCATGGCGCGCTCGCTATCGCAGCAGGTTGAGCAGCAGGTTGACCAGCGGGTTGAGCAGCAGATTCAGCGGCAAGTTCAAGCCCCGCACTGCTGTTCGATGTAGCGCTGCACCGCAGGCGCATCGGGCTTCATGACGGTAAAACGTCTGGGCAGCTTTTCAATGCCGCGCAGTGCCGCTGGCGGCGCGGGGTCGATGCCCGTGGCTTCCCTGATGGTGGCGGCGAACTTGGCCGGCAAGGCCGTCTCCAGCACCAGCATCGGCACACCCGGCTGCAGGTGCTGCAACGCCACCTTCAGGCCGTCGGCGGTGTGGGTGTCGATCAGCACGCCGGCTTCCTGCCAGGTGCGCCGTATCGTGGCCAGGCGGTCGGCGTGGGTGCTGCGGCCACTGACGAAACCAAAGCCGGCGGCTGCCGCAAACTCGCTGGGTGTCAGCGCAAAGCCGCCGTTGCGCGCCAGCGCCGGACCGAACAGCTCGGCCGTGCGCGCGCCGTTGCGGCCCAGCAGGTCGAACACGAAACGCTCGAAGTTGCTGGCCTTGCTGATATCCATGCTGGGGCTGCTGGTCTCGAAGGTCTCGGCGGTGGCGCGCACACGGTAGGTGCCGGTGCGGAAGAACTCGTCGAGCACGTCGTTCTCGTTCGTGGCGAGCACCAGCTGCTGGATGGGCAGGCCCATCATGCGCGCCACATGGCCGGCGCAGATGTTGCCGAAGTTGCCGCTGGGAACGGCGAAACTCACTTTCTGCCCGTTCGACGTGGTGGCCTGGAAATAACCTGCAAAGTAGTACACCACCTGCGCCAGCAAGCGCGCCCAGTTGATGCTGTTGACGGTGCCGATGCGGTACTTGCGCTTGAACGCCAGGTCGTTGCTGACCGCCTTCACGATGTCCTGGCAGTCGTCGAACACGCCTTGCACCGCGATGTTGTGGATGTTGGCGTCTTGCAGGCTGAACATCTGCGCCACCTGGAAAGGGCTCATGCGGCCGTGAGGCGACAGCATGAACACACGCACGCCTCGCTTGCCGCGCATCGCGTATTCAGCCGCGCTGCCGGTGTCGCCGCTGGTGGCACCCAGGATGTTCAGCTCTTCGCCGCGGCGCGCCAGTTCGTATTCGAACAGGTTGCCCAGCAACTGCATCGCCATGTCCTTGAAGGCCAGCGTCGGGCCGTTGGACAGCGCCTGCAGGTAAAGCCCTTCGCCCAACTGGGGCAGCGCCTTCAGCGGTGTGATCTGCGTCGTGCCGAACACCGCTTCGGTGTAGGTGGCGTTGCAAAGCCGCTGCAGGTCGGCAGCGGGAATGTCGTCGATGTAGAGCGACAGGATCTCAAACGCCAGCGCCGCATAGGGCAGGCCCCGCCAGCGCGCCAGCGTGGCGTCGTCCACCTGTGGGTAGCGCATGGGCAGGTACAGGCCCCCATCGGTCGCCAGACCTTCCAGCAGGATGGCGCTGAAGCCCCGCGGCGTTGGGTCACCCCGCGTGCTGATGTACTTCAATTCAGCTCTTCCTTGCGGATGCGCACGATGGGCGCCAGCACGGTGGGCAGCGCCTGCATCTGCGCCAACGCCCGCTTCATGCGGCCCTCGACCGTATCGTGCGTCAGGATGATGAGGTCGGTCTGTTTTTCGCCTTCGGCGCTTTCACGCTGCAGCACGGCGTCGATGCTGATGTCGTTGTCGGCCAGGATGCCGGTGATGCGCGCCAGCACACCGGCCTTGTCGGCCACCACCAGACGCAGGTAGAAGGCGGTGATGACGTCGTCGATGTGCAGGATGGGTGTGTCTGCCAGCATGCCCGGCTGGAAAGCCAGATGCGGCACGCGGTGGTGCGGGTCAGCGGTGGCGAGCCGCGTGATGTCCACCAGGTCTGCCACCACCGCACTGGCGGTGGGCTCGCTGCCGGCGCCCTTGCCGTAATACAGCGTCGTGCCCACGGCGTCGCCCTGCACCACCACGGCATTCATCGCGCCTTCGACGTTGGCGATCAGCCGCGTGCTGGGCACCAGCGTGGGGTGCACACGCAATTCGATGCCGCCGGCGGGGTAGCTGGCGGTGCCCAGGTCGTCACGCCGTTTGGTGATGCCCAGCAGCTTGATGCGGTAGCCCATCTGCTCGGCATAGCGGATGTCGGCCGCCTGCAGGCCGGTGATGCCTTCGACGTAGGCCTTGTCGAACTGCACCGGTACGCCGAAGGCGATGGCGCTCATGATGGTGGCCTTGTGCGCGGCGTCCACGCCCTCGATGTCGAAGGTGGGGTCGGCTTCGGCGTAGCCCAGCTGCTGCGCCTGTTTCAGCACGACGCCGAAATCGAGGCCCTTGGCGCGCATTTCCGACAGGATGAAGTTGGTGGTGCCGTTGATGATGCCGGCCACCCACTGGATGCGGTTCGCGGTGAGCCCTTCACGCAAGGCCTTGATGATGGGAATGCCACCCGCCACCGCTGCCTCGAACGCGACGATGACGCCCTTGTCTCGCGCCGCGGCAAAGATCTCGCTGCCGTGCACCGCCAGCAGCGCCTTGTTGGCGGTGACCACGTGCTTGCCGGCTGCCAGCGCTTCCAGCACCAGCGCCTTGGCGATGCCGCAGCCTCCGATGAGCTCGATGACGATGTCGATGTCGGGGTTGGCGATGATCTGCCGCGCGTCGCTGACCACGCGCACACCCGGGCCGACGATCTGCCGGGCACGTGCCACGTCCAGGTCGGCCACCATCGTGATCTCGATGCCGCGGCCGGCGCGGCGTCGAATTTCTTCCTGGTTGCGCTGCAAGACCTTGAAAGTGCCGCTGCCGACAATGCCGATGCCCAGCAGACCGACCTGGATCGGTCGGGTTGCGGGCTCCCCTGCCTGCGCGACTGCGTGCGTGACGGCTTGCGCGACAAGCTGCGAGACAGCCTGCGGCCCCGAATCACTGCGTGTTTTCATGTTCAATCTCAGGAGGTGTGGCGCTTGCGGTAGCCGTGAAGGAATTTTTCGATGCGGCCCACCGCTTCGCCGAGGTCGTCCACGTTGGGCAGGAACACGAGGCGAAAGTGATCGGGTGCAATCCAGTTGAAACCCGTGCCCTGCACGATCAGCACCTTCTGTTCGGCCAGCAGTTCGTAGGCAAAATCCTGATCATCGGTAATGGGGTAGATCTTCGGGTCCAGCCGCGGGAACATGTACAGCGCCGCCTTCGGCTTGACCACGCTCACGCCCGGAATCTGGCTCAGCAGCTTGTAGGCCAGGTCGCGCTGCCTGCACAGGCGGCCGCTGGGCGCCACCAGGTCCTTGATGCTCTGGTAGCCGCCCAGTGCAGTCTGGATGGCCAACTGCCCCGGCGTGTTGCTGCACAGGCGCAGGCTGGCCAGCATGTTCAGGCCTTCAATGTAGTCGCGCGCGTGGCGCTTTTCGCCCGACACCACCATCCAGCCGGCGCGGTAGCCACAGCTGCGGTAGTTCTTGCTCAGGCCGTTGAAGCTGATGACGAGCACGTCGTCGGCCAGGCTGGCCATGGCGGTATGCGTGTGGCCGTCGTACAGCGTCTTGTCGTAGATCTCGTCGGCAAACACCACCAACTGGTGCTCGCGCGCCAGTTGCAGAATCTGCAACAGCACGGCGTCGGGGTACAGCGCGCCGGTCGGGTTGTTGGGGTTGCAGACCATCACGCCGCGCGTGCGCGGTGTGATCTTGCGGCGCATGTCTTCGATGTCGGGCAGCCAGCCAGCGCCCTCGTCGCAGATGTAGTGCACCGGCTTGCCGCCCGACAGGCCGACGACCGCCGTGTACAGCGGGAAGTCCGGCGCCGGGATCAAAATTTCGTCGCCATCGTTGACCAGCGCGCTGATCGCCATCTGGATCAGTTCAGAGGCCCCGTTGCCCAGGTAGACGTCGTCCACGTTGACGCCGCTGACGCCGCATTGCTGCGTGTAGTGCACCACTGCCTTGCGCGGTGCAAACAGGCCCTTGCTGTCGGTGTAGCCGGCGGCATCGGGCAGGTTGCGGATCATGTCCTGCACGATCTCGTCGGGCGGCATCAGCCCGAAGGCCGCCACGTTGCCAATATTGAGCTGGATGATCTTGTGGCCCTCTTCCTGCATCTGCCGCGCCTTGTCGAGCACGGGGCCGCGGATGTCATAGGCCACATTGGCAAGCTTGGTGGATTTGCAGATGGGCTTCACAGCAGGGGTGGGGCCAAGGGGTCGGGGCAGCCGGGGTGGACGAGACGGGGCGAACCTGGAATTATCCACGCATGAAGTTTCAGCCCGACACGACCTCAGGGGTCAATCTCATCACGCGCCAGGAAAGTGGCCGCATCTGGGTGGGTGCCACCGCCCACAGCCACAGTTTGCTGGTGCCGCTGCGCGGCGCTGTGCTGGACTGGCAGGCCGCCGATCTGGCATCGCTGGGTTCCGAGCACTTCGAGCGGGTGCTGGCGCTGAAGCCGGAGGTGGTGATCTTCGGCAGCGGCGCTCAGCTCCGGTTAGTGTCGCCTGCGCTGTTGCGATCGTTGATCGACGCCCGCATCGGCGTCGAAACCATGGACACCGCAGCCGCCTGCCGCACCTACAACGTGCTGGCCAGCGAGGGGCGCGAAGTCGTGGCGGCCCTGCTGCTGCCGGTGCTGACGCCCCCGTGAACCAGGGCCTGGGCCGACCCTGTCGATGGACCCGCGAGGCGAGGTCCGCGGATGACTTTATAATTCGGAGTTGAGCCGGCTTCGGCAAACAGCTTCTCCGAGATCAATATCCATGACGCCAGTCATTAACAAGACCCTCCCGGAATTTGAAGCCCTCGCCACCGGCGGCGTGAAGTTCACGCCGCAGTCGCACCTGGGCAAGGCTGTCGTGTTGTATTTCTACCCGAAAGACAACACGCCGGGCTGCACCACCGAAGCGATGCAGTTCCGCGACCAGCACAAAGACTTCATCAAGGCGGGCGCGGCGGTGTTCGGCGTCTCGCGCGACAACATGGTCTCGCACGACAAGTTCAAGCAGAACCTGGAACTGCCCTTCGAGTTGATTGCCGACACCGAAGAGAAGCTCTGCCACATGTTCGGCGTGGTCAAGAACAAGATCATGTACGGCAAGAAGGTCAAGGGCATCGAGCGCAGCACCTTCCTGATCGACGCCGAAGGCGTGATGCGGGCCGAGTGGCGTGGCATCAAGGTGGCCGGCCATGTCGAAGAAGTGCTGAAGGCCGTGAAGGCCTTGAAAAAGGCCGCCTGATCCGCGGCGCAGCCCAGCACCACCCTTCTCTACTACCTCTGTCTCCTCTTTCACCCCAGAAGAAGCCGCCCGGCCTGCCGCGCGGCTTTTTTTGATCGTCACCGCTGCGACCCC